>JBNLDB010000060.1:0-8916 GCA_050304115.1 Sulfurovum sp.
TGGGTTCATGGCGAGTTCAAAGATCGGCATCCTGTTACCATCATAGCGGCTGAGGGTTCGGAAGAAAAGCGTATAGTCTACGTAGGCATCCTGCAGTGTACCTACCAGGTCTGTGATGAGCTCGACATCTTCATCCAGTTTCAATGCCAGTCCCAGTTTTTCACGCATCACATCGATATAGGCATCAGGGTAGAGGAAATTGCCAAAATCATCAAGTTTCTTCTGCATTCTATTTTGATCGATAAGAGGGGTGAGTGCCTTGGAGAGCATGGTGAGGTTCCAGTAGGAGACATTGGGCTGATCACCGTAACTGTAGCGGCCTGCCTTGTCGGTCTTGTTGCAGACAAAGCCGTAGTCAAAATCATCCAGCATCGCATAGGGCCCGTAGTCGATGGTGAGACCTGTGATGGACATATTATCCGTATTCATGACGCCATGGTTGAAGCCTATACCCTGCCACTGTGCGATCAGCTTTGCCGTACGCTCAACGACCTCGCAAAAGAATTTATAATAGCGGTCTTCATCCTCCTGCAGATGCGTGTAGGATTCGGTGATAACATAGTCGGCGAGGGCCTTGAGCTTCTCGTACTCTTTAAAGTAGTAAAAGTATTCAAAGGTACCAAAACGCACCCAGCTTTGTGACATGCGCATCACAATGGCCCCGCGTTCTATCTGATTCCGTATGATCTTCGTTTGCGAACCGATGATGCCAAGGGCCCTTGTAGTAGGAATGCCAAGATGGTGCATCGCTTCGCTCATCAGGTACTCACGTATGGAAGAGGGGATGGCTGCACGGCCGTCAGAACTGCGTGAGTAGAGCGTTTCCCCGCTCCCTTTGGTCTGGAGGTGCCAGCCATGGATGCTTCCCAGGTTTATCGCTCTTCCGTCTCCCAGGCGTGGTGCGTAATTACCGAACTGATGCCCGGCATAGCACATGGAAAAGGGACGTGTTCCTTTGGGGATGAAGGTACCGTTGAGGAATTCTACGAAACGGGGATCCTCTTTGGCACTACTGTCAAGATCGATCAGTTCCGCCGCTTTGGGATTGAAGCTGATCAAATAGGGATCATCCAGCGGTGTGGGATCGGTCAAGTCGTAAAATTCACTGTCGAGTGAAAGGTATGGGGTTTCAAAATTAAGGTTCTCAAGTGTCATAAAGAGGTTTTACAGTGCTTATCCTTAAGATCAGATAAGCTTTTGCCAAGATGTATAGGGGTTCTCAACCAAATTCACGTTAAAATATCTTGCATCATGCGTTACCTCTTCACCTAGCCACTCGGGCAGAGAAAACGCTTCATCTTCGCTCTCCAGTTCTATTTCGGCGAGGATGAGCCCTTCATTGGATCCCTCAAAGATATCCACTTCCCATGTATGTCCCTCATGCTCTACAAGGTAGCGTATTTTCTCTACGCGTGAGTCGTGGCAGAGGTTGGTGAGCATCTCTTGGGCATCGCCCATCGGGATAGGGTACTCAAACTCTAAGCGTGAGGCCCCTTGGCTTTTGCTTTTGATGGTGAGAAAGGCTTCTTTGTCACGGATGCGTATGCGTACGGTGGTATGATCTACAGTCTGGATGTAGCCTTGCTTGATGGCGTATCCATTTTTCAGCGTAGGCAGTTTTGTCTCGTCTATGAGGAATTTGCGTTCTATTTCTACGCCCATGATGTGCCTTTTGAAGTAAAATATAAGTCATATAGTGTACACTATCACAAATAAATTTTAGGAATGAACATGAACGTATCAGTAGAGTATCTTGGTGATAAAAAATTTAAAGCGAACACAATAAAGTCTTCATTTATTTTAGACTGTAAAGAGATCACACCTGTGGAGTATTTTGCTACAGGGATCATAGGGTGTACAGGGATCGACCTTGTAATGATGGCAGAGAAGGACGGTTTTGAAGTGACGAACTACTCTGTAAAAGCGGAGATAGAAAGAACCGATTCTGTACCAATGAAATTTGCATCGATGCATATCATTTACGATTTTGAAGGAGCATTTGATACGACCAAAGCGAAGCGTTATATAGGTGCCTCTTTGGAGAGTTACTGTACTACGGTGAACTCTATCCGTGATTCAGTGAAGGTGAGCTATACGATCATTCAAAATGGTGAGAAGATAGCCGATAAAGAAGAACTTATCTCTATGAGTGTACCGCTTGAAGACGGTTTCGGAGGAGCTTGCTGCTCGTAGCTTTTAAAGCTCCTCTATCTTTGAGATGAGCTTTGAAATACTTTTGGCCTTTTGTTTCTTTCCATCCACTTTTGCTACAGGCTGTTTCTTGCATTGTTTGCACATACTGATACATGACTTCACTGTGACCGTATCATCAGGAAAAGCTTTCGTGAGTTTTTTTTGAAGCTTATCTGATTTCGAGAATTTTTTACATAGTTGTATCTTCATATCTTACTATAGCATATTTTTCATGCTTCAGATACTTTTTACTCTTATGGGAGTATCATAATGTTAGATTATAGATTAAAGGACGGAGTATGAACCCTGTAGAACAAGATATTGCAAGAAGAAAAAATGAGATCCTTGCAGAAGTAAATGCACTTTTTCATGCCAATATGAAGTTTACCGATTGGGATGTCCCAGAGGCAGATGACGCACTTGCAGCAAAACTGATCATCGAGGTCATGCAAGAGGCACTGGATGGGTTGACAGCAAAACTCGATGCAGGTGAGTTTAAATAGTATTCTATAAAAAATGTAGAGAGTGATATCATTCTCTCCTGTTTAGACAGGAGAGAAGATTTAAATCAGTCCAAGTTCTGCCATCAGGGCTTTGATCGTAGGGGAAAGTTCACTGAGCTCCTGCATGAAAGTACCTGAAGCCATATCTTCCCTGTACCACTCTTCGATGCGTTTCATGGAGTCACTTTTCTCTTCTTCCGTGAGCGTATCTGATTTGTCGATGCTCTCTTTGATCTTTTCCAAGTGTTTTAAATTACTGCCGCTCATTGTTTATCCTTTTAAGAGATGTCATAGGATTATTATAGAACGATAATACTTTCAAACATCTATGATGAGAAGATGGGCTAAAACACTTTTCGATATAATGGCAACCCAAATTACCCTACAGATGGATAGATCAATGATACAACTTACAAACCTCTCTAAAAGTTTTGGGGGACAGACCCTTTTTAAAGATATCAACCTCAAGCTTTCACCCGGACAGAAGATCGGACTTGTCGGACGCAACGGGTCCGGGAAATCGACGCTTTTCAAGATCATCCTTGGCGAAGAGAGTTATGACTCTGGAGACGTGAGTATCCCTAAGAACTACATGATCGGTACACTCCGTCAACACTTGGAATTTACGGAAAAGACGGTACGTGAAGAGTGTGCACTGGTACTGCCTGAAGATGAACAGTGGAACTTTTACAAGATAGAAAAACTGCTGTTTGGACTGGGGTTCACAGCAGAAGATCTGGAGAAAGACCCTATGAGTTTTTCCGGAGGGTACCAGATACGTATCAATCTTGTAAAACTTTTGGCAACAGAGCCAAACATGCTCTTGCTCGATGAACCTACCAACTACCTTGACCTGCCTTCTTTACGCTGGTTGAAAGGGTTTATTAAAGAGTTTGAGGGTGAAGTGATACTCATCACACACGACCGTGACTTTATGGATGCTGTAACGACCCATACGATGGGTATACAGCGTAAAGGGCTTCGTTTGGTACAGGGTGACACGCATAAGTACTATGCGACACTTGAAATGGAAGATGAAACGTATGAAAAAACGAAGGCGAACCAGGATAAAAAGCGTAAAGAGCTTGAAGAGTTTGTTGCACGTAATAAAGCCAGAGCCTCTACTGCGGCACTGGCACAGTCCAAGCAAAAAGAACTCGACAAAATGGATGAGATGGAAGATCTTCAGAATGATGCGACTTTATCTTTTGATTTTAAATTTAAAGAGACCCCTGCAAAAATTGTTTTACGTGCAGAAGACCTTGGTTTTGGGTACGATCCAGAAACACCGCTGTTCCAAGGCATTACTTTTGCTTTGGAGAAGGGTAAGCGCCTGGCGATCATTGGTAAGAACGGTAAGGGTAAGTCAACATTACTGAACTACATCGCAGGAGAATTGCCGCTCCAGCAAGGGAAGCTTGAGTTTCATCCTTCGACCACGTTCGCGCACTTCGGACAGACCAACATCGAAAGACTGAATGTCAAATCAACGATCGTTGATGAGATCGCTTCGGTCAATAAAGATATAGGGATACCGGAATCACGCAGTATCGCCGGGCGTATGATGTTCTCAGGCGACCTTGCCGATAAAAAGATAGAAGTGCTTTCAGGAGGAGAGAGAAGCCGTGTTATGCTGGGAAAGATCATCGCAACCCCTGCGAACCTTCTCTTCCTGGATGAGCCTACCAACCACCTTGATATGCAGTCCATCGATGCGCTGGCAGATGCGATAGATGCGTTTGAAGGTTCTCTTATCATGGTCACGCACTCAGAGATGCTTTTAAGAAGATTGGCCGATGCACTGATCATCTTCCATAAAGGCGGGGCAGAGTATTTTGAAGGTACCTATGATGAATTTTTGGAAAAGATAGGCTGGGAAGAGGAAGAAGGGACTGCACCTAAGAAGAAAAAACCCAAGATCAATCATAAAGAGCGTAAGCAACTGCGTAAGGCTGTCACACAGGAACGTAATGAACTGCGTAAGCCTTATACCAAAGAGATCAAGCTTTGTGAAGAGAAAATTGAAGCGCTTGAAGCAGAACTTGAGGTAAAAAATGCAGCGCTTGAACAAGCATCAAACACTGGTGATAACAGTGCGATCATGGAACTTTCACGTGAAGTAGGTTTGGTACAGCAGGAGGTGGATGCATTGTTTGAACGTTTGGAGATCGCTACGGAAAAAGATGACGCAATTGTGGCTGAGTATGAACTCAAGCTTGAGGAGATTGATGCTTAGCATCTGATCTTAATTTATTTTTTTAGATTTCCTTTGTAGTCGAACTGTGGCGTTGTTTCTCTCCTTACTTTTCTAGAAAAGTAAGCAAAAGTCGTCACTGTTCTCAAATCGCTTCGCTTTCACGGGTGTTCACAGTGACAGAGCACACTGCGTGTGATTAGATAGATGGGGTTATAAATCAAGTTTTTAAATTATAGATAGTTAATAGGTGACGATAGTCTATGTAATATTAAAATATTGTCGTGGCGAACGCCCGTGAAAGCGAAGCGATTCGAGAGTCATGACGCTTTTTTGCTTCGTTTTTTCTAAAAAAATGACGAGAGTAGCAATGCCTCAAGTAAGATTTTGAGGGAATTTTTTAGATGGAGGAAATAAATCCTCCCAAACAGTTTTTATAAACTCTTGTGCGGGTCTTCGTGACTGTGATCCCAAGTGAGTTTTCCTCCTCCTAACAGGTGGAAATGTAAGTGGAATACCTCTTGTCCTCCGTCTGGACCATTGTTCGTAATGAGTCTGTATCCTGATTCATCTATACCGACTTTAGTCGCGACTTCTTGCGTAAATTCAGTGAGTCCTGCCATGGTCTCCGGTGTGACATCCTGAAAACAGTCGACATGTGTTTTCGGGATGATGAGAATATGGATAGGTGCCTTAGGATAGAGATCATGAAATGCTAAAAAATGTTCACTCTCATGGACAGTGTTATTGGGGATTTCTTTGTTGACTATTTTGCAGAATATGCACATGCCGTGGTCCTTTGATCGATTGATTTATTTTCTTTTTTTCTTATCATATCCACTTGTGGATATTCATGTCAAGCACGAATATAACGTAGGTATGGTCAAGTTTAATATAGGCAAAGTATAGCACAGATAAGTAGTAATAAATCCCATTGTTAGTAATTTTTCGATAAAATCACAACAATACACAGAAGTCATATAGAGGTTAAATGGAAAATTTAGAAGAGAAGATCATTCAGGCCGATTCGCTTGAAGTATTAGAAAAAGTACGTGTTGAACTTTTCGGGAAGAAGGGTGTTTTGGCAGCAGAGTTTGCCAAGATGAAAGATGTACCCGGTCCGGAGAAAAAAGCCTTTGCAGAGGGCTTGAACAAAAGTAAGGCCGCACTGCAAGCAAGTTTTGATGCACGCTATGCAGAGTTGAAGTCTGAAGAGATAGAAAAAGTACTGAAAAGTGAAGCGATAGATGTTTCACTCTATGGCACGCTGGCACAAAAAGGTGCACTGCATCCAGTGATGGAGACGATGGATAAGATCATTGACTATTTTGTGGCGTTGAACTTCGCTGTGGAGAGTGGCCCTATGGTAGAGGATGACTTCCATAACTTTGAAGCCCTTAATCTCCCTAAATACCACCCTGCACGTGATATGCAGGATACATTCTATTTTAAGGATGGCGGACTTTTACGTACACATACCTCTCCTGTACAGATACGTACGATGATGGAGAGTAAACCCCCTATCCGTATGATCGCTCCGGGGTCAGTGTTCAGACGTGATTACGACTTGACGCATACACCTATGTTCCATCAGGTTGAGGGGCTTGTGGTCGACGATAAAGGTAAAGTGAGCTTTGCAAACCTGAAGTCTATTTTGACTGATTTCCTACAGTACATGTTCGGGGATGTTGAAGTACGTTTCAGACCTAGTTTCTTCCCATTCACCGAACCGTCTGCAGAAGTAGATATCTCTTGTATTTTCTGTGCAGGTGAAGGATGCAGGGTCTGTTCCCATACAGGTTGGCTTGAAGTCCTTGGATGCGGGATCGTTGATCCAAATGTCTTTAAGGCCGTGGGATACGAAGATGTCAGTGGTTATGCCTTTGGTTTAGGTGTAGAGCGTTTTGCCATGCTGATGCATAAAATACCTGATCTGAGATCTTTATTTGAAGGTGATATTCGTTTGTTGGAGCAGTTTAGATGATAGTAACAAGAAGTTGGTTAAGTGAATTTTTGGACCTTAGCAGTGTCTCTAATGAAAAGCTTTATGAAACGTTTAACTCTATAGGACTTGAAGTTGACAGTGTAAGAGAAATAGAGATAGCCGAAAAAGTGGTGATCGGAAAGATCCTCTCTTGCGAAAAACATCCTGATGCAGATAAACTCAATGTATGTAAGATAGATGTGGGAAGCGGTACAAGACAGATCGTGTGTGGTGCTGCCAATGTTGTGGATGCAGAGTATGTGGCAGTAGCAACGATAGGTGCTGTACTGCCTGGCGACTTTACGATCAAACATGCAAAGCTTCGCGGTGTCGACAGTGAAGGAATGGTGTGTGCCTCTTCTGAACTGGGATTGCCTGATACGGGTAAAGGGATCATGATACTCGATAAGAGTATCGGTGAACTTGAAGTAGGGAAAGAGTTACGTTCATATGAGAAGATCGCCGATACGATCATTGAACTTGAACTTACTGCCAACAGAGGCGACTGTTTGAGCATTTACGGTGTGGCAAGAGACCTGAGTACGGCACTTGAACTTGAGCTGAAACCTTTTGAGTATAAACAAGAAGAGAAGATAAAACTGGGTATCGCCAGAGAAGCAGAACTTCACCATACGGGTGAAATGGATGCAGATCTGCATTATAAACTTGCAACGATAGAACAGATATCAAATAGTTTTATTGTACAGTTGCGTTTAGCTATGGTAGGTATAGAAGCCGAAGGAAAACTTGCAAGTATGTTGGCGTATGCAACACATACAACAGGTGTAGTGTTACGTGCCTATGACAGTACGAAATTCCGTAATGAGGAAAATAAGATCTCTGTACAAACAGTAGCAAAAGCTAAAGGGATCGTCGAGATCATCGGGCAAGAGAAACTCCTTTCGGTTGTCGGAGTACAGCAAGAAGAAGCGTGTATAGCAAACGATAAAACAAAAGAACTTTTGATCGAGGCAAGTTACATCAATCCCGATACTTTGGTTGAGGCGGTCGCAAATACTTCATTGGAAACGGACGACCTTTATTACAAGACATCCAGAGGTTCGAACCCTGATCTTCAGTTTGGGTTATCGTTCCTGGCTTCCATGATGGACAATTATACGGATATCTCCTGTTATGAAGGTTCACTGATCGTAAGTGCCGAAAAAGAGCATGAAACCGTTATCGTAGATGCCAAAGAGGTCTCTGCCATCATCGGTATGGATATTGAAATAAGTAGGATCGTAACGATACTTCAAAAACTCGGATTTGAGATCAATTCCATGGGACATGATCTGATCGCTGCAGTGGTACCACCTTTTAGACATGATATTAAACATTTACAGGATATCGCAGAAGAGATCGTGCGTATCGTCGGTATCCATAACATAGAGGCCAAACCTTTTGTGTTTGCTGAACAACCGCGTCTTAATGCCACCACTGATAGATATAAGGCAAAGAAAGAATTCAAGAATCGTGCCGTAGGTGTCGCATTCTATGAGAATGTCTCTTATGTATTTTCTGAAAGAGCCCTTTTGGAGAAATATGGTTTTTCAACGGTAGATGAAGCATTGGAACTGGCAAACCCTATTGCAGAGGAGCTCAATACATTGAGATCTACGATCTTGGTGAATCTGCTTAATGCAGCGAAGCGTAATGTGAGTTACAGCAAAAAATCGATCCCTCTGTTTGAGATCGGTGCTGTGTTCGGAAGTCAGAGAGAACAAAAAGAGGTGATCTCTTTTGTTTTCTCTGGACAGGTCGAAGGTGAAAGTGTAAAAAATGCCGGTAAGCCTAAAATGATCGACTTTGCCTCTTTTACACAAAAAGTAGGAGCGGTTGTCGGTGCGTTCGAACTGGAACCTTGTACCTATGAAAATGGGCTTATCCATCCGTATCAATCTGCGAATATCATTGTAGATGGGAAAGTGTGCGGGTTCATTTCAAAACTGCATCCGACGGTGCAGGAAAGTTTCGATCTTCCTGTAACATTTATCGCTGAAGTAGATTTTGATGTGTTGTTGCAGACACATATCAATGCCACA
>JBNLDB010000061.1:0-8751 GCA_050304115.1 Sulfurovum sp.
GAGATTTTTGAAGCTTTTTACAGACTTTTTAAACAAAGTAAGAATATCATCACTGCATGGACCATGGGTATCAACCAGTCTGTACAGGGTGTAGATAAAAATCTTGCGATTAACAATCTACATATACTTACAGGGCAGATAAATAAAAAAGGTTCAGGTCCATTATCACTAACAGGACAACCCAATGCCATGGGTGGAAGAGAAGTAGGAGGTCTTAGCACCACTTTGGCTGTACATTTAGACTACAATGAAGAGAACTGCCAAAAAGTAGCTGATTTCTGGAAGAGTGACACGGTACCGAAAAAGAATGGCCTTACTGCGTTCGAAATGATAGAAAAAGCAAATCAGAATGAACTGGATATTCTCATCATTTGTCATACGGACCCTGTCTATCATCTGCCTCATAGAACATTTGTGGAAGAAGCATTCAAAAAGATTCCTCTGGTGATTGAGATCAATGCCTATCAGGGAAGTGAAACTTCAAAATTCGCACATATCCTCATACCGGCCGTACCATTTGGACAAAAAGAGGGAACACAAACCAATCTCGACAGGACTCTGACGCGTGTAGTGGCTCTAGAAGCGAAGCATGATTTACTTCAGGATTGGGAAGTATTTGCCCAAATAGGAAAGTATTTAGGTCATGAACAAGCATTTGGTTTCAGATCATCCAGGGAAGTCTTTGAAGAGTACCAGGAGATGACAAAATTGAGTTATAAAGGACACCTCGACATCTATAATGCAAAGTTTGATGAACTTGAGCATACACCTTTTATATGGGGAAAATCTCTCTATGATGGAAATGACTTTTTGACACCAGACAAAAAAGCGAATCTTTTTTTCATAGAAAACCAAAATTTATCAGAACAGCCATCTGAAGCCTACCCTTTTATACTACTAACAGGTCGGACAAGAGATCAATGGCACACAGGCAGTAAAACACTCTATTCGGAAAATCTTTTAAAATATAAAGCGTTAGAGTTTGTAGAAATAAACCAAAAGGATGCTGAAGCCCTGCAGATCAATGAGGGGGACAAAGTAAAAATAGTCTCTATCAGAGGAGAGCTCACCGCAAATGTGGTTTTCGCAGAACTCAATACCAAGACCATTTTTATCCCCATTTCACATAGAGAGATCAATTATCTTACGGATGATACACTCGATCCACTTTCAAAAGAACCTGATTATAACCATAGTGCAGTAAGAGTAGAAAAAATAACAGATGCGACAATCTAATCTCAAACATACACTACAATAAGTGTTCAAGATCATGCAGGTCAAACAAAAGCAGGTCCTCATCCTGTGTTTGTAAGAGTTCATTTGAAAAGCCGCTCTTGGAAAAGAGTGCATAGACATCCACATTTATGCCTGACTCCTCTGCTTTGGCTTTGAGCTTTGTCAGTTCATTCTTACATACTTTACGGTCTTTGTACTTGCACTCTCCCAAGATGATCTTTTTATCCTGACTTACCGCCAAAATGTCAAATTCACTGTGAATATTCCAAAAACTTCCGCTATCGACGATACTATTATGCTCTGCATAATGCTGTATCAAAAGGGCATCACAAAGCTGCTCATAGACCAGCGAGCGTAAACGCTCATAGTGTTTCTCGAAATTCTTTAAAAATGCATCCCCTTTCCCCAAAGCCAGATCTTTTTTGTAATAGGTCACAAACCCGAACCAGAAACGCATAAAAGGCTGTACAAAACGAAGCTTATCCTGTACACGGTATGAGCGTTGCTCTTTTTTGAGCTTTTGTTTGGGATGGCTGCGCAACGGGGATTCTCTTGAGGCTTCAACTTTCAGTATATTTAAGTCGACCAGTTCCTGGACGATCTTCTCTCCCAAAGCTTCACTCACTTTTGCTTTTCTTAGTACGGAGTAGAGTTTTCCATCCCCTCTGGCTACTGCCATCAGTATTTCACGATAGGGACTTTCTAAAAGGTATGAGGGAGAGACAAGTGCCTGAAATTTTGAAAAATTTTGTACAAAATTAGATTCAACCATAGAAAAAACATCATCAAAATAGTCTAATTCTATATTCTTGCCAATACCGCCCAAAATAGAGAAATACTCAACAGCCTGTTCTAGTTCCAAATAAGAAAAATGCCGGTAAAACCTTTGAAATGATGCTTTGATGAAATCCCTTTGTCCATAAATTTAATTATTTTAACATACTTTTATTTTAATTTTTGTATTATAAATGATTAATTATTAAACAACACCAAAGAGTATTATGGAAACATTTTTTAGCAAATCAGACAAAATACAACATATCATCAAAAGTTTTACTCTCACAAAGACACTTTTTGTTTCATCCATCATCATTGGTGAAGCACATACAGGTAAAAAATCACTTGCACGATACCTTTTCCCAGATACACCTTTAGTTTCAGGTAATAATCAAAAAGAAGTTGAAGAGGCACTGGAGCACAATGATGAGCTTATCATCACCAATTTTGAAAAGCTCAGTAATCAAAACTCTCTTGATTTCACCAATAAACGTATCATTGCCACAGCCGATTATATGGGTAACCCGGAGCTCATCGATGACCTTTTTGCTTTTATCTATACAATGCCATCACTGCAAGAGCGTCCTGAAGATATCAAGTATTTAAAAGATCTGTTCATCAAAGAGGCATGTTCTACTTTAATGATAGAAGAGAATACATTTGAATCTGAGCACATCCCTTTAAACCTCACTAAAAACACGCAAAGTCTCAAAAGGTCTGTCTATATAAACGTTATGAAACAAAGTATGGGTGCACAAGATATAGAAGAGATCCTCTACCACTATTTACTTAAACACCTTGATGGCAATGATGCATACAGAGAACATCTTAGCCTATACGAGAGGCCTCTTATAGAAGCTGGGCTTCATAAATTTGGTTCACAACTGCAACTTTCACAGGTTTTAGGGATCAACAGAAACACACTTAGAAAGAAGATACATGAGCACGACATTGATTGATTTTAAATCTTTTATAGAATGGGATAACAATCCTTTTATCCTATTTAATGATCAAGGGAAGATACTCTACCTTAATAACGCTGCAGAAATTTTATTCGGGTATGTCAGTAAAAAAGAACTTTATGATATAGCTTTATCGTACGCGCCTCAAACTTTTGGTTATAAGACCACTTCACTGGCACTCAATTATGACACCTATACCTTTCATGCTATTGCAGTAGGATATGAAAATGAAGAGCAGATCTCCTTACGTCTCTACAACGCCCCGCGTATGAAACCGACACGTAAAATAGAAAAAGACAAACTCATGACCACGGACATTAACATTCTGCTTGAAGCGAACATAGCCCTATTTAGAACAAAAAACACTAATCCTCTGAAACTTTTAACCGACCAGGACCTGCCTCCATTTAAAATAGACCAAAATAATTTTTCTAAACTTCTAAGAAAAACACTCAATGCATTCAGAGCATCAGACTCCATTGATATCTCTCTTACACTACTCGTTGGTCAGCATGTCGTGGTAGACAACAACAAAGTATCTATCGCCCAACTTTCCATACTTGCCAATGGACGCTATGCAGATACAGATGAAGAGATATGCTCCCATGCAGAGATAAGCCAGATCAAATGTGTTCTGAAAGAACACTCTATTAAACTGGAAATACCTCTTATTCAATAAGCAGCTATATTGATTAAAAATTAATCAGCAAGCTAAGATAAAAAATTATCATTCATGTTACTATTGTCTTGTAAAAAATTAATTTAAAAGGAAATAGCATGAAACTAAAACTTTCGGCTCTAATGGCAATGTTTTTGCCTATCTTCGCTTTCGCTGAAGATAAACTGGACACAGGTGATACTGCATGGATGATGGTATCAACAGCATTTGTACTTCTTATGACACCAGCTGGACTGGCACTTTTCTACGGGGGTATGACAAGAGCTAAAAACGTACTCAATACCTATGCAATGGTAATGGGTGCATTTGTAGTTGCATTTGTTGTATGGATCATCGCAGGTTATTCACTCGCATTTGGAACAAATGAAAGCGCTATGCTTCAAAATGTAGTAGGTGGATTTGGTAATGTAATGCTTGACGGTATTAAGTGGACTGACCTTTCTGGTTCATACCCTTCTTATGTATTTATTGCATTCCAAGGTACATTTGCTGCTATTACTGTAGCGATCGCTGCAGGTTCTGTGATCGAACGTATGAAGTTTTCAACGTGGATCGTAGTTGTTGTCCTTTGGGGTCTTATAGTTTATGCTCCTGTAACACACATGGTATGGGGTGGTGACGGTGCACTTCTTTTTGATGCTGGTGCGCTTGACTTTGCCGGTGGTACTGTTGTACACATGAACGGTGGTTTAGCTGGTCTTGTACTTGCATTATTGGTTGGTAAAAGAGCTGGTTACCCTAAAGTTGCTATGAAACCATATAGTATCCTTCTTACTGCTGTAGGTGCAGCACTATTATGGTTCGGTTGGTATGGATTTAACGGTGGTTCTGCATTTGGTGCAAATGCTATCGCTGGTCTTGCAGTAATCACTACAACTGTTGCAACTGCTGCAGCTGCTGTAACTTGGATGCTTCTTGAGTGGTTTGTCTTTAAAAAGCCAACACTTCTTGGAATTGCTTCAGGTATCATTGCCGGTCTGGTTGCGATCACTCCTGCTGCTGGTTTTGTAAGCGTTGGTGGGGCATTCATCGTAGGTATCGTTGGTTCTATCATTGCATTCTTCGGTGTTGTGACACTTAAGAAAATGCTTGGTTATGATGATTCTCTTGATGCATTTGGTATCCACTTCCTAGCAGGTCTCTGGGGTGCGCTTGCAACAGGTCTTCTTGCACTTGATGACAAAGATCTACTTTGGGATGGTCCACTTAAAGAGAGTGGTGACAGAATGGGACAATTCATGGTACAACTTGAATCAGTGGTCGTTGTTGGTCTCTTTACGCTTATCGGAACTGTTATCGTTTACTTTATCGCTTCAGCAGTTACAGGTGGTGGAAGAGTAGATGAGGAGACTGAGTCAACTGGTCTTGATGAAATCGTACACGGTGAAAATGTAGTGAATGCCTAAGGCATGCACTACACTATAATTTATAAAGGATTGAATAATGAAAAAAATTGAAGCAATAATCAAACCATTTAAACTAGAAGATGTCAAAGATGCTCTTGTAGAGGCTGGTATTGAAGGTATGACTGTATCTGAAGTAAAAGGATACGGTAGACAACAAGGTCACTCAGAGCTTTACAGAGGTGCTGAATATGTGGTTGAATTCATACCAAAAATTAAAATTGAGATTGTCGTAAGTACAGATGCCTATGCAGAGACTGCGATCAAGATCATCAATGAATCTGCTAAAACAGGTAAAATCGGTGATGGTAAGATCTTTGTTAGTACGATCGACCATGTCGTTCGTATCAGAACAGATGAAACTGACGCTGACGCACTCTAATCGTTTATAAGGGGGAAGACTATGCCTTATGAACTCTAAATTTTTTTGGGGAGAAGATAAAGCCTTCTCCCGCCTTTAATGATTAATTTTTAATCAATTTTCTTCTAAATTCCTCATAATGATAACAAAACTGTTATAATTTCGAACAATACCTACACTTCCCATCTATTCCAATAACCGATACAATACGAACACTAAACTATTAAGGAATGAACTATGGAATTGAATTACGTCATAGATACGCTATTTTCACTTTTTGCCATGACCCTTATCATCTTTATGGTACCAGGTTTTGCAATGCTCGAGGCAGGATTGGTGCGAACAAAAAACGTCACATCAGTACTTACAGTCAATGTAATGATCTATGCAATAGCATCTCTGGCTTTTTTACTTGTAGGTTATGAACTTGCATTTGGAAGCTGGGACCATCAAGACGGTATGAGCAAATGGGCATTTTTTATGTTTCAAATGGCATTTGTTGGTAAGGTAGTCAATATTATGAGTGGTGGTGTGAGTGAACGATCTCGTATCCTACCCTTGGCTATATTTACCATTGTTGTTGGGGCATTGATCTACCCGATTATCGTTAACCTTACATGGGGAGCGAACTTTTTATCCGGTTCGGTCTTGGATATATCATCACTTTCAGACCTTGCAGGATCAACTGTCATACACTCTACCGGAGGTTGGGCACTGCTTGCAGCCATACTCATCATGGGACCTAGACGTGGAAGATACAAAGACAATATTGTCCGTGTTATCCCGGCATCTAACATTCCTTTGGTCACCTTGGGTGCACTCCTACTTTGGATCGGATGGTTCGGCTTTAACGGTGGTTCTGTAGGTGCGATCTCATCAAAAGAGAATGCCGATGCTGTGGCACTCACTATCATGAACACCAATACCGCTGGACTTGCAGGTGCTATTGCTGGATGGTTGCTGACATACTTTAGATATAAGAAATTCGATATCACCGTGATACTCAACGGTGCACTTGGAGGACTCGTGGCAGTGACTGCCGGGCCTGATCAGTATGATATCCATACCCCTATTCTTATTGGTGCGGTCGGTGGAGCATTGGTTGTCCTCTTTGTACCTATTTTCGATAAATTCAGAATGGATGATCCTGTGGGTGCACTATCCGTTCACTTGATCAATGGTATCTGGGGTACGCTTGCAGTAGGTATTTTTGTAGCAGATGTAAGCATCTGGACACAATTAAAAGGTATACTTGTTGTAGGTGTTATTGTTTTTCCACTTTCATGGATTACAATATACATGATCAACAAAATCTTTGTACTTCGTGCAAATGATGAAGAACAACTTGAAGGAATCGATGCGACAGAGTGTGGTATAGAGTCATACCCTGAATTTAAACGTAGTATCTAAGGAGACAGACAATGAAAAAAATTGAAGCGATCATCAAACCATTTAAACTTGAAGAGGTAAAAGATGCTCTTGTAGAACAAGGTATCGAAGGTATGACAGTATCTGAAGTAAAAGGGTATGGAAGACAGCAAGGGCATCCGGAACTCTATAGAGGTGCAGAGTACGTTGTAGAATTTATACCTAAGGTTAAGATAGAAATCGTTGTGAGCAGTGATGACTATGCGAACAAGGCAATAGAAGCGATCCTAACGAATGCAAAAACAGGAAAGATCGGTGACGGTAAGATCTTTGTATCCGATATCTCTAAGACGATCCGTATTAGAACAGGAGAAGAAGACGAAGAGGCATTATAATCCATAATGCGGATGAGAAGGATTTACCGCCCTTCTTCTTTCAACTCTTCGATCTTCTTTTCACTCCCAACCAACTTCCAGACCACTTTATCCACCCCAAAATCACGTTCATAAGCCACTAAACCCAATTGCTTAAGTCTATAGAGTGTTTTATCTACTTCGGAATAACGCGTTTCAAACTCATACGTTATCTGCTTTTCATAAGGTACTAAAGCTGCTTTCTTCAATACATTTTTGACCGATTCTGCATAAGCTCTAGCCATACCCCCTGTACCAAGCTTTATACCGCCAAAATAGCGTACTATAAGTACTGCAGAGTTGATAAGTCCTTCACCACGTAAAACATTCAGTGCCGGTACGCCTGCACATCCCTTGGGTTCTCCATCATCAGAAGCGTTTTCAACAATTTGTCCAAACTCATTTAGATGACGCAGTGCATAGACCACATGATTTGCTTTGGGGTGCTCCACTTTCAGTTCAGCCTGTAAACCTTCATACTCTGAAATAGGTACAAGATGTGTAATAAATTTCGAACGATTGACTTCAGTTGTGTAAACACTATGAGAAGTGACTGTAACCATCAATGACTTATCTCATGATTCTGTCCTGCTCCGCAGCAGAGACATATGCTGCAATCAGCACAAGGGAACATAGGTGTTGGTTTTTTCGACACATATTTTACAATGAGATCTACGAAGGTATCACTGTCATTCATACAGGATGCTACAATATAATCATCATATTTGATTTTTTCAGCAATTTCACGATGTTCAATATCGAGTTCAAAAAGTGTTTCAGAGTTATCAATGGTAAAGGCCAAAGGGTAGATAAGTACTTTACGATTTACAGGATTACGTAACACATCGACCAGATTAGGTTCCAACCAAGCTGCCGATCCGACTTTGGACTGATAAACTAACTTTATCTCTTTAAAAACAATACCTTTCACTGCTAACAGCGTTTTAATGGCACTAACATTGGCTTCAACTTGACGCTGGTAAGGATCTCCCGCTTTAATAATACTCATAGGTAATCCATGTGCAGACAAGAGTAAGTCATATTCTCTGGTATTCTTATCCCCTATCGCTTGTTCAATCTGAGCAACGTTTGCTTGAATGTAATCCATATCATCAAAATACTGACATGTCGACATAGTGATCTTTGGATGATAATCCAAGGCTTTACATCTTCCTATAATATCTTCATAAGAGGAGAGTGTGGTAGTGGTTGAGTATTGTGGATACATCGGAAAGAGTACAATCTCTTCTATACCATCTTCTTTACACTGTTTTAAGGCATCTCCGGCAAAAGGAGGGACATAACGCATGGCAGCATAAATAGGCATCTCCAACTTACATTTGAGTTTATCTATAACTCTTTGTGTCAAATCAGATAAAGGGGATTTTCCTCCTAAATGTGTATAGCTCTCTTTGGCATCGTCTAGACGTTTGGTCATAATAATTTTACGAATGAGTGCACGTGACATAGTGTTTGTGGGTAAAATGTTTTTGTCTGAGAACATATTATGTAAAAAAAGTTCTACTTCATCCAGATCATTAGGTCCACCCAT
>JBNLDB010000062.1:0-8684 GCA_050304115.1 Sulfurovum sp.
ACGCAGAAGGCTTCCTTAGAGGTATGAAAAAGTATGGTTATCTTGATGAAGCGGATATCGTTACTTATTCAGAAGGCTTACTCGGTGCAGCTAAACACATAGGTACAGCGATGAAGATGATGAAGAGTGGTAAAATTCACTGGCATTCAGGAGTACCGTTCATAGACAGTATTCCAAAGATCAAAAACCTAGATGAAGTTCAAAAACTGATTGAAATTTCACAAACAAATAAACTGTAAGGAGAAAAGATGAGCGAACAATTACACTATGCATTATTTACAGGATGTACTGCAAAGCAGTCTACCCCTGAGTTACTTTCATCTACACTTGCAGTAGCTGATAAGTTGGGTATCAAGATCACTATATTAGAAGAAGCATCTTGCTGTGGTGCAAGCCACTTGCAAGACTTTGATGAGTTCTTGGCACATGTACTGAATGCCAGAAATATCTGTTATGCAGAAAAACTGGGTCTTACGATGATCACTATCTGTAATACGTGTCAGCTTAACTCTGCTATGACCAAACATGCTTTAGATACGGATCCGGAACTTAAAGCCAGAGTGAATGAGAAGTTGGCAGAAGTAGGATTGGAGTACAAAGGTACCTCTGAGATCAAACATTTCCTCTATACGCTTATCGATGAGTATGGTTTGGAAAATGTCAAAGAGAAGGTAGAAGTACCACTTAGCCACTTTAACATAGCACCGTTCTATGGTTGTCATAATATCCGTCCTTCTGAATTGCATGAGGATGCGAACGGTCGTGAAAACCCGTACAACCCTACTTCACTTGACAGTCTTATCGCTGCACTGGAAGGTAATCCGGTAAACTACGAAAGTAAAAACAAATGTTGTGGTTTCCACGTAGAGCTTCAAGCGAATCATACATCGGAAGTACTTGCCGGTAATGCCCTGCTTGATGCTATAGATAACAATGCAGACATGATGGTTACACCTTGTCCACTCTGCCACTTAAAAATGGATACTTACCAGGACAGTATAGGTAAAGTAATGGGCCGTGATGTAGAACTTCCTGTACTTCATATGCCGCAAATGGTTGCACTTGCACTTGGATGTACTGAAAAAGAGATCGGGCTTAATTACCACGTTCAAAAAGCAAAACATCTTTATACCGCATAATATACAACTACTTTTTTAGACCATTCAAGCATCCATGTTTGAATGGTCTCATCTACATGACTAAAATATTCTCCTCATAAAAATTAAATAAATAAGACAAAATTTATCCTAATTAATTTTATTTGTGCTATAATATTTGCACAAAAACAAAAAAAAGGAAATAATATGCCAAAAATCAACAAATACCAAGACATTTCAGAGATCGACAGAGAAGCGAAAAAAGACCTTATCGACAGACACTCTCCATTCATTCACTGTGCAGACACTGCAAAAGCTGGTGAGCCATTTGAAGTAACTGTAAAAATGGGTAACGAGTATACTCACCCAGATGACTTTGATCACTTTATCGAGTCTGTAACACTTTTTGATGGTGATACACAACTTGCAAAAGCAACGTATGTACCAGGAACTCTTGGTAACACAAAAGCACATAACACAACTACATTCACTATCATCCCAACTGGTAAAAAGCTTAAGCTTAATGCACATGGTTACTGTACTAAACACGGTATCTGGGAAGGTACTGAAAAAGAAGTAACAGTAGAAGCGTAAGCATCTATTACTTTTTATACTAAAGCCCTTACTCTAGGGCTTTAGATCATTCTTCATCTCTTCTATCCTCTTTTTTAATACAAGATATCACCATAACCAAATAGATGATCCATGATCATTTGTAGAAAATCTTTTATTGACTGACCTTTTTATGAGTTATCTTTCATAACTTTTGTTATAATCCCTATACAAAAAATATGAATCATGCATTTATGAATCTGCTAAACAGATCATATATCAAAGGAAAGACTTGAAAAAACGATATTTAATCATCACTGGACTCATACTATTATTCAATGGATGCAGTAAAGTGACAAAAGAGAATTATGACAAAATTAAGAGCGGTATGACATACGAGGAAACGGTAAAGGTTCTAGGTAAACCGGAGGGGTGTTCAGAAACATTGGGAATAAGTAATTGTGAATGGAAAGACGGTGATGCAAAAATTGCTATCACATTTATCTCAGATCAAGTAACAATAGCAGTTGCAGATGGTCTTAAATAGCCCTATTGGTATTCTAAACTTATTGGCCGATCAAATTTTCTAGGGTTTTCCTTCTTATTTCTAATCCTTAGATATATTCCCATCCTTTTGAGATGGGAATAAGAAATGAAGCCCCTACACTTAGTTTTCAGCCAGTTTCATAGAAATTGCATCTTTGAGTTCCTCCAAGCTTTTATCTACTTTATTATCTATACCTAATCTTCCAGGGTTCATAGCTATTTTATCCACAAATTCCACCTGAACACTGTCAGCAGTGTAATCGACTTTTGCATACACGGTCATACGTTTGTTTGTATGTCTGTTCTGATATCTGTATGTGTAATAGTCTTTACTTTTAATACTTTTTTTGAAATAAAGTGATTGTGACGCACTTTGCATCGCCGGTATATATTGTGTCCACCCATTCTCTGCTGCAGCATTTTGGATCGTACTGCTCATTTTTTCTTCTTTTGTTGTCGTTTGAGACGCTGCAAATCCGTTTGAAACTAGTAAAAAGCTTGCCATTGTTGTTAGTGCTAATAATTTTTTCATGAGTCTATTCTCCTAAATATGTATATGTTTTTAATGATGTTTGTATTGGTTAAATATGTATATACGAACGATCACACGAGTACATACCAATGAATACAGGCAGTGTGACCGTGTATTAAGAGAATATAGGAGGTTTAAAGATATTGTTGAGATAGAGTTGATCTACAATAGGTGTTGTAAAATCATAAAGTGTATAAAATTTTGGATCTTTTAGTGAGATATCTGAAATATACACAAGTAGCTTCTCATCTAATTTCTCTTCTGATCCCTGCTCTTCCAAAGAAATTTCGATTTTTGTTTCGGATGTATTCTCAATGTAAGAAGAGGTAGAGGCATCAAAGAAGATGACATTCAACATAACAATGATGATTGCTAAAAAATATACTCTATGTGATCTCATGGGCTGGATAGTATCATACTTAAGTCATTATGTCAATATTTTTTCTTCTATTTTGTCAAAAAAATTCATGGATACAATAAGATTTTTTTGTATATTAATAAATATAATATTTTTTCAAAAAGAGCTAAGAGTCCTAATTTACGGGCTATTATGTATATCTATTACGTAGAAAATCAAAAAATAGATAGTTCGTGAAACAAACAATCAAAGCAGTAGATCATGTTACTATAGGATACATGAAAGATGGGAAAATATTGAAGAAAAAGCAGAAAGATAAGTCTGAGATTGCTGGCTTATCCTTCTGTGTTTTAATGAACCACTAGTGTTTCACCTACTCTTTTTTCTTTGAGCAATTCTAGATTTTTCCCCCACTCTTTTTGATATTGTTTAACTTCTGCATTTCTCAACGAACACATCACTTTAAGATAACTCCAAACCTTTTCACTGTTACCATGGGCATTAGAAAAATGTTCAAGTACACATTTTTCCAGTTTCATTAACCTTTGTTTATCCTTCTGACCTTGTACTGCTTGATCAATAATGGGTTGCTGTTCCTGCCCATTATCTTGGATGATGTTATATGCTACCAATGAAACACCCCCAACGAACACTACTGATAACATCGGTAATAAGATCTTCTTTACTACGCTTTTGTTTTTCTTTATACTCTTTTTTGTATCAGAGATCATATCTTTAATGTTGATATCCGATTTTATTACATTGTCATTTCCCGTCACATGACTTAATTCTGTTCCACAATTACTGCAAAAACGGTCAGAAGGACCCACCTTATGACCGCAACTAGTACAAAACTTCATATTTTTTACCTCGTATTTTTTAATACCCTATCTCATCTCTTCTATCTATAGTAACGAAAAAAAGATAATACAAGACTGATATTATTAAATATAATATTCTGTCTATCATTTAGTATATTTCTAATAGCAGGATAAAAGATATTTATTTTAACACCTTTAACTATCTTCTGCTACACTACGTTCATAAAAGATTAAGGGTTAAAAATGAATATGCAAGAGATAGCAGACAAGTGTGAAAAAAAGTTTTTGGAAAAAATAGAAGAGAAAATGGGTGACAGTTCGATAGTACCTTTACCTGTGATCAAAAGATACTGTCGAATGCTCACGATCTATTGCGATTCAGAAGGTAAAGTGACAGAAAGCTTTATAAAATCAATGGAAAAATGTATTGAAGAGATAAAATCTGTAGAAGGTATGGATGAAATCTTCGATGAATGCAATAAATGCCCTGAAGAGTAATAGAAGCGGGACCACAAAAACAACAAAGCTATGCAATCATGCATAGCTTTTAGAAGACATGGATCATTCTTGTATCATTAGATAGCAATGACATAGATATTTGGATCGAGTTTATCTCTCAGTGCATTTTGTATGGCATGGAGTGTCCCCGTACCTGAGCTAGAACAGTCACTGCATGCGCCAAGATAACTGATATACACCTCAAATATCTCACCATTCTCTTTAACATTCAGCACATCTATGTCTCCTCCATCCATGATAAGAAACTGTCTTACCGTGTTATCAATCGCAGTCTCAACAGCCATAATCCTATACTCTGGACTTAACTCTCTAAAAGGTATAGCAGCTAGAGCCTTCTCCGCTTCTTCTTCCTCTGCCAATAATTTTTGGTGTGCTTCAATGAATGCCAAAAGGTTTTCTTGGCAACCAGTGTCTGAGGATCCTGCTCTTGTGTACTCTACCAGTCCTTCGAGTGTATCAATGTTATGTAACCCGATAGATTCCTTTATAGAGGCAATACTCATTGGGCTATCTTTACAAGGGATGGTTTTTTCCTCATGGCTCAGGGGCGCATGAATATACTCTTTTACAGCCAGTTTTGCAGCATCAATCGCAAATGTGATCGTATAGCGTTCAGAAGAAGGGAGTGCTTCTATCGTAGGATTGTCACGCAGCAAACGTTCCAAAGCTTTGTAAGTGATGTCATTGATCTGTGGTATACTTTTATTCGTAGATATGAGCGCTAGCATATGATTGACTGCGATACCAGACGCTATTCCATCATACGTATAACGAGCTAGGACAATAGTGTCTTCATGTGTGTTTACAGCCCAATATATGGTAAGTTTGTACCCTAGTGCTTCATCGCCATACGTGTAGCTAAAAAGAGAGGCACCCAGTTTTTCGGCTTCTTCTTCAGAGATAGTACCTAAATATTTAGGTTCGTTTATAAACATTGCAACCTTGATACCATACTCATCGTTTGTTTCTTGATCCATATTTTTTCCTTTAGGAGATAATCTGCACTTTAGCAAGCTAACCTAAAAATAGGCTAAAATATCTCCTAAAATATTTTTAATTTTTTAATTTCTGTATATTACGTTTAATATGTTATGATTATTTGCAGACAGAAGGAATAAAATTGAACAAAACAATAATGAAAATATTATTTTTATTGGTACTGGTACCTATGACATTATGGGCAAATACGGTCGAGTGCGAGTCAGCCCTGACCTTATTTGACAAGTCGATCCAACAGAAAAAACCGATCTCTGACGGACTGCTTATGATGACGATCGTGTATTGTGAAGATATTCCCCAGTATAGAGAAGTGCTTACCCAAATGATGAACATACTTGACACTGCTGAAGTTCACACAAATTCTCTTTGACCCCATTATCCCCAAACAATATTCAGAGAACATATTAAGATGTTTGGGAGTATAATATTCCCATGAAAAACCTCCGAAATGCACTTTTACTTAAACAGCTTTATAAACTCAAACAACTTGGGTACAAATATACATCTGTCACACCCTATAAAGAAAATGAACAGGAACTCAGACTTCCAAATACACTGGAAACATTGAAAAAGCAAGCCATGGAGTGCCATCTGTGTGAGCTGAGTAAAAGCCGTCAGAAAGTGGTATTTGGAGAAGGTGATCCACAGGCAGATATACTGTTTATCGGTGAAGCACCGGGTGCGATGGAAGACAGTTCGGGTCAACCTTTTGTTGGCAGATCCGGTGAACTGCTCACCAAGATGATAGAAAATGTATTGCTTATTCCAAGATCTGACGTCTATATTACCAATATTGTGAAGTGTCGTCCGCCCAATAATGCAATTCCTACACCAACCCAGGCACATACGTGTCAACCCTATTTGATGAAACAGATCGAACTGATACAGCCAAAGCTCATAGTAACACTTGGTACAACTGCCTATCATTATCTTACAGGTGACGATACAGAGATCAGTAAGGTCAGAGGTACCCTGCACAAACAAAATGACTATACGGTCATTCCTACCTATCATCCTAGTTATTTACTTAGAAATCCAAGTGCAAAAAAAGAAGTATTTGATGATCTTTTGAAAGTCAAAGAGTTGATGGGAAAATAGGGATCGGAGTTCCCCAAGCATAATGGGGAATGACAAAGAGAAGGACTTACGCTTCTCTTGCTTTAGTGACTAGTTGTTCAACGATTGAAGGATCTTCCAGTGTAGAGATATCCTGCGTGATCTCTTCGTGTTTTGCGATAGAACGTAAAATTCTTCTCATGATCTTACCCGAACGTGTTTTTGGTAATCCCGGTACTTCAATGATATGGTCTGCGATGGCAATATTACCGATCTCAGATGCAAGCAATGCATTGATATGGTTCTTGATATCTTTGTTGATGTGCCCCTCTTTGAGTACGATATAGATGAAAATGGACTCACCTTTGATCTCATGTGGACGCCCTACTACAGCTACTTCTGCCACAGAATCATCTTTTTTTACTGCTGCTTCGATCTCAGCTGTTCCCATACGGTGACCCGAAACGTTAATCACATCATCTACACGGCCGGTGATAGTAATGTAGCCTTCTTCATCAACGACTGCACCATCCCCGGAGAAATACACCGGTTTTCCATCTTTCACCGCATCACCAAAGTATGCTTTTTCATAACGTTTTGGATCTCCCCAAATATTTCTGATCATACTTGGCCATGGTTTTGTAATACAAAGGAGTCCTGTTTCCCCTATTGCCTTAGACGTGCCATCAGGATCGATGACTTCTGCTATGATCCCTGGAAGTGCAAACGTGGCACATGCCGGTTTGATAGGTGTAGCACCAGGAAGAGGAGAGATCATATGTCCACCTGTTTCTGTCTGCCACCATGTATCAACAATGGCACATTTTGAGTTACCTACGGTTTCATAATACCATTTCCATGCCGGTGGATCTATAGGCTCCCCTACGGTTCCAAGTACCTTTAAACTTGATAGATCATATTTCTCAGGCTCATGTTCACCCATTTTATGAAGAACACGGATCGCAGTCGGTGCTGTATAGAATTGGTTGATCTTATGGTCTTGAACCATTTTCCATGCACGTCCTGCATCAGGATATGTCGGTACGCCTTCGAACATGACAGTCGTTGTCCCCGCAGCCAAAGGTCCGTAAATAATATACGTATGCCCTGTGATCCAACCGATATCTGCGGTACACCAGTAGACATCATCCTCTTTGATATCAAAGACCCATTCCATCGTCATTTGTGCCCAAAGGATGTATCCTGCACTTGCATGCTGTACCCCTTTTGGTTTACCGGTACTTCCTGAGGTATAGAGTAAGAAGAGCGGGTCTTCACTGTCCATGAGTTCAAAAGGGCATTCTGCATGCTGAGATGTGATCAGTTCGTTGTAGTCATGGTCTCTGCCCTCTACCCATGTGATCTCTTCATTGTTTCTTTTTACGACAAGTACCGCTTCAACACTCTTGCCACCTTGTGAGAGTGCATCATCGACCACCTGTTTAAGCATATAAGGCTTCCCTTTTCTATAGGCACCATCTGCAGTGATGACAAGCTTTGCTTCTGCATCTTCTATACGGTCTTTCAGTGCTTCTGCAGAGAACCCTCCAAAAACGATAGAGTGTATCGCACCGATACGGGCACATGCAAGCATTGCATAGGCAGCTTCAGGGATCATTGGCATATAGAGTACTACCCTGTCGCCTTTTCCTACACCAAATTCATCTCTAAGTAAATTTGCCATTCTGTTCACACGCAGTGAGAGCTGCGCATAAGAGATCTTTTCTACATCACCTCTGTCACCCTCAAATAAGATAGCAGTTTTGTCTGCTTTGTCTGCAAGGTGTCTGTCGATACACTGGTTGGATACATTGAGTTTACCGTTGATGAACCATTTGTAAAACGGTGCATTACTCTCATCCAGTACCTGATCATAAGGAGCTAACCAGTCGATCTTTTCGTCAGCATACTCTTTCCAAAAACCTTCATAGTCTTCTAAAGCCTTATTTTGTAACGCCCAATACTCATCCATGTTTTTAATAGCGGCATTTGCAGCGAGTTCCGGATTTGGGTTAAAAGTCTCTTTTATCATTAACAATCCTTTGGTATGTATAGTAGAAAATCATTTTAACATAGAATTAAGAAAGAAAGTTTAAATAGGAGTATTTACTCCTATTTGTTAGAGGCAGTGATCCATATGTATTATATGATCTCGATTTTTTCTATGACATCCAGACCAAAACCTGCCAGTCCGACAAATTCCG
>JBNLDB010000063.1:0-8656 GCA_050304115.1 Sulfurovum sp.
TGGAAGTGACGATATGCGTATAAAGATTTCTCAAATTGTTTTGTGATTCAAAGGCCGACCTGGTCGCATTTATTTTGGCAGCATCAAGCGTATATTTTCGTTCATTCATGTCGTTCAATAGTGAAAAAACAGGGACTTTGACTCCCAGACGCAATTCTCCCTCGCTACCGGTCTTGATATTGTTATACTCTTGTACACCTTCGGCTTTTCTATACCCTACAATCAACTCTGTACCATTTTCTGTTGGCTTGCTAAAAGAGATATCAGAAAATTCACCTGTGCTTACCGGATACTCTTTTTTATCATACACTACAGAGAGTTTCGTATCAAAGCCTCCCTCTGCAGACCGGATACGTGCTGCATCGATATATTGTTGTCCCACTGCCGTATATACATAAGGATTGTTTTCTGTCAGGTAGTGTTTCATATGATCCACGGTGAACACCTCTTTGGAAAAAGCATTATGAGACAAAATAACAAGATAGAGTGAGCATCTTAAAAATATCCTTTTCATTATTTTTGCTCCGGTGTGACCATATTCGCAGGGAATGCATTCATTAAACGCCAAAGTTCATACCAGATCGGCACACGTGACAAGGCAACCCATGCTGTTGCATTGGTTCCCACACGAAGTTTTTCATGAGAGGGCCATGGTTCATTTGGATCTTCAAGTACATAGACATAGTACGCACCTTTCTCATGTAATATCGGATCGACTTTCTTCACAATACCGCTAAAGGTACCGAACCTTATAGCCGGCCATCCGGGGATATGTAACACCGGCCATCCATAGAACCTGATCCTTACAGGCAATCCCTCTTTCATCAAAGGCATACTGAAATCTGAAACCTTTAACAAAAGCGCACTGGTATTGACATCGGGAGAAAAACGTATGATAGGTTGACCTTTTTTGATATACGTATTCTTATCATTTTCCAATATCCGCATGACGAAACCATCTTTTTGGGAAACCACTGATGATGTTTCATATCTGGCGATCTCTGTCAAATGTTTTTCATAGTCCCGTTTCAAAATATTTAAGCGTGTTTCTACCCCTAACATATTGTTTTCAAGTGTTCTTATCTGATTTTCAATCTCTTCCAAAAAGTGTTGTTTTTCCTGTTGAATGATCGATAGATTACGCTTCTGTACCTCTATATCAATTTCGATCTTCTCCAATTGTGTTTTGGCATTGATATATTGATTCTCAGTTTTTTCATAATTCTTTTTTGATTCTATTTTTTGAGTATAGAGTTGTGTGATCCTGGTAAAATGATTGAAGAGAACTTCATAGTTTTTCTTCTCCGCCTGATATTTGAGCAGTAGACCTTTCAACGCTTCTTCTGCCTGAGTATAACGCTTATCATAGAGCTCTATACGTATTCTTTTCTGATTCAGAAGGCTGGTATCTTTTTGTTTGAGCACAATGAGTTCATTTTCAATATTTTGATGCTGCTGTTCAAAATCCTCTTTCATCTTATAGACACGTGTTTTGTACTCTTTATCAGGGTCGATCATATTGAAGAGTTTCATCCCTTTACTTACATGTTCGTTCTCTGAAACATAAAATGTATCGATAAAGCCATCGATAGGAGCAGAAATAAACTGTATTCTCTGTGTAGGGTCATACGCGATCAATGTCCCTTCACCCTGCACTGTTTGTCTCCAGGGTAAAAAAAGAATGGCTATGAAGAAAAGTATCAGAAAAAAAGTAAAACGCCCAATACGATTCACAAACGGATGTGTCTCAGCAAGTTTTAATGCATCAAATTCAAATCTATCCATCTCTCTTATCCTCCAGGCCTACTGAGAGCTTGTTGACCTTGTAGAGTCCTTCGATCATATCGTAAATATAATCAAGCTGTTTTGCGAAACCTTTTAATGCACAGGTAATAGAGGTCACAATAATTTCAGCTGCAACAAATTCCCCCAAAGGCAAACTGCCGTTAATGACAAGATACCCCCCTATGATCAAGAACATACTAAAAATGAACCCTTCTGCAAAGAAAGTAAATCCCAATTGCCGGATAATGATCTGGAATAACTTTTTCCGTGCATTTACATACCTGCTAAGACAGGTATTAAATTTAGATAACGTTTCCTCTTCACTACCTTTCTCTTCATTGATATGCTGCAAAAAGTAGATAGTACTGTGTTTTGCATCCGAACGCTCCAATGCGCTTTGAGCTGCATTATGACCAAGTAGAAACAAGAGAATGATATAGATAGAGAAAAAGAGTGCTCCTGCAGCAAACAGTATCGGATCAAACGCAAGCAATAAAAGAAGACTCACAACGATCTTGATGATCAGTCCCAAACCATCAAGCAAAAGAATAGGAAAGAACTTTTGGATCGAAGTAATATCAAAAAAGTAGTTCATTAATTTTCTATGTTGAATTTCATCATTATAATCTTCGTGCTTCAAATGTAATGCTTTTGTCGCCACCTCGATGCCTTCTTGAAGAAAAACTTTCTGTTGAAACTTTTCGACAATATAGCCTTTAAGCAATTGTAAAATGGTAATAAATAGAAACAACACAAGGACGACAGATCCCAAGATCACTAAAGAGAGCGAAGCATGTGCCAATACACTGTTGATAATAATGGCTGATGCAAGAGGAATAGATAAGACAAGAATAGCATCTATGATAGAGTAATAGACTAAATGAAAAATATTCTTTCGATCTTCTTTAATGATCTTTTTTACATAATTCACAACAATATCATTCAGTTTCATACATGGTCCTTCATAATTACTAGCCTGTTCAACACATCTTTGATCAAAAAACTAAAGTAATCATATAATAAAGTATGTAAAGTCTATGTAAAGAATATTAAAACATTACAATGATGATTCAAGTGTCACATTCGTCATATTTTATGCATGTATCAAAACAACACAAAAAATATGACATAGATATCCATTATTTTTTATATGAATTATTAATAGGCTTTTTTTGTAACTAAAAGAAACTAAATAAAGTCACCTTTTTTCGAAGTTAAACCTTTTTGCATCAATCTTGAGAAAAATGAACTGATACGTTTATCTTCCGTTGGTGCGATGGCATTTAGCAGTGCGTATTGCTCTACACGTTTATCTAAGAATCCTGTATCAAAGATACCTTTTTGGAAACTCTCATCACACACTATCTCTTTATGGAATGGAATATTGGTAGTCAGACCTTCTATGTAGTATTCATCCAACGCTCTTTTGGCTTTTTTCACTACACCTTCCCAGTCTAATGCCCATACGATCAGTTTGCCTATCATAGAATCATAATTTGTAGGTATAGAGTATCCGCCATATACGCTTGTATCGAGTCTCACACCTGGCCCGCCTGGAGTTAAGTACTTTTCGATCTTCCCAAATGACGGCATGAAATTGTTGAGCGGATCCTCTGCATTGATCCTGAACTCAATGGCATATCCTCTAAATACGATCTCTTCTTGCAAGAAATGAAGTTTGTCCCCTTCTGCTATTTGTATCATACGTTGTACGATGTCAACACCGGTGATGATCTCTGTGACCGGGTGTTCGACCTGTAGACGTGTATTCATTTCGATAAAATAGATATTATCTTTTTCATCGAGCAAAAATTCGATCGTACCAACATTCTCATATCCTAAGCGATTCATCGCTCTTATAGCAATACGATAAAGCTCTTTTCTCGTAGCTTCATTAAGGCTTGGAGAAGGTGCTATCTCGATCACCTTTTGGTGACGTCTCTGGATAGAACAGTCTCTTTCACCCAAGTGCACAACGTTCCCGTATTTGTCTGCAATGACCTGAACTTCAATATGTCTTGGATTGCTTACGAATTTTTCTATAAAGACATCACCGTTTCCAAAGAATTTTTTTGCCTCACTGGTTGCTGCTTCAAAGAGTGAATCGAACTGTTTTGCCTCATGCACAACACGCATTCCACGACCACCACCACCAAATGCTGCTTTGATGATAACAGGGAAGCCTATCTCTTGAGAGATCTTTTCCGCTTCTTTCTTGTCTGTAATAGGAGTTGTTGTACCTTCAAGTACAGGTACTCCTATCTCCTTCATGGCATTTTTTGAAGTAATTTTGTCTCCAAAAAGTTCAATATGCTCTGCTTTTGGTCCGATGAAAATAATACCGTTCTCATCACAGGCTCTTGCAAAGTCAGCACTTTCAGACAAGAAACCATACCCAGGATGGATAGCGCTACATTTTAACTCTTTAGCGACCTTAATGATATTTTCATAATCCAAATAGACTTGTACAGGGTGTCCTTCAAGTAAAACACTTTTATCTGCTTTTTGTACCCATGAGCCCTCACTATCAGCATCCGAATGTATCACCACACTGGTAATATCCAACTCTTTACATGCTCTGATAATACGTAGAGCAATTTCTCCACGATTGGCTATTAGAATTTTTGATATTTTTTTACTCACTTGAATTCCTTCAATTTTATTTGTTAGTATTTTAAAGATTTTTGGATTTTATCTCTACACTATTTTTGCTCAATAAATTATCTATTTTTGATATTATTATTGTCTAATATTGGTTTTTCGTGTTAAAAATCTTCAGGAGGAATCTCCCAAAGTACTCTTTACTTTTTTTCATGTAATAGCACGAGAGAGTCGCTAATGATGCATTTTCCACCATATCTGTCTATGAAAGCTCTGATCTTCTCTATCATTCTTTCAAATTTTTCCTCTCGGCATACGGTAAAGATATAATTATTGCTAAGGAGATCATTCGCTTCATCGGCAGTTTTCAGTCCATGACTTCCATACCCTTCAATATCTCTGATAATGGTATAACCTGTCACATCAGCTTCTTTAAATATCTCTAAGACTCTATTTGTATAAATAGATTCAATAATGACTTCGACTTTTTTCATTTTTTCCATTTTCAACCCCACAAAATAGTAATAAAGTAGTAATACAGCGGTATCCCTAAAGAGATGTTAAAAGGGAAAGTTACCGCTAGACTCAGTGGCAGATAAAGCCCAGGATTGGCTTCAGGTACAGACAACCTCATAGCCGCAGGCACTGCAATATAAGAAGCACTTCCCGCAAGTAATGACAGCAATAAAGTATCTCCTTGTGATAGTTCAAAGAAGTACCCTAATAGAATAGCAACGGATGCATTAAATATAGGCATAGCGATTGCAAACATAATAAGGAAGAGTCCAACTTTTTTTAACTCATAAATTCTTTTTGCTGCAACCAATCCCATATCAAGAAGGAAAAATGCAAGCATTCCTTTAAACAGAGTTCCAAACAATGGCTCCATGGAATTCCAACCTTTTTCTCCGGTCACAATACCAATGATCAAGGCACCGACCAATAAATAGACTGATGGATTTAAAAATGCCTCTCTAAAAATCTCTTTCCAATCTGTCTCTTTTTTATCTTCAGAACCTCTAGCAAACAGTGTAGCAAAAACAAGTCCTACGACAATAGCCGGAGACTCCATCAGTGCCATTCCTGCTACCATATAGCCTCCATACTCAACGCCAATCGTTTGAAGATAGGTAATACCTGTGATAAACGTTACCGCACTGATAGATCCATAGGTAGCAGCAATCGCAATAGCATTATAGTTATCCAATTTAATACGTAAAATAAAATAGCTATAGATCGGTACAATGATCGCCATGAGAATAGCCAAGGAAAGTGCAGTAAATATGTAGGTATTTAAACCACTATGAGATAATTCATATCCTCCATGAAGCCCAATGGCTATCAATAGATACAATGAAAAAAGTTTTGGTAGAGGCTGAGGAATCGACAGTTCTGATCTGAAAAAAACAGCTAACATACCAAGCAGAAAAAATAATATGGGTGGATTTAAAATATTTTGAAGTATTAAATCGATATTCATAAGGAATCTCCTAAAAACGTTTTGATTACCAGGTACTGCACTGATATCGTGCAGTACTCAGTTGCTTAACATATGGCAGTTCCCCTCCTTCTTGCCAGAGGGGAGATATTGGTTATTCACCTTGTCCTAGGGAGTAAGCACGCTCACCGTCTTCAAATGCATAAAGATTTTCAGTTTTAATCACTTCAATACCTGCACCATCAATTTTGTTCATCATATCTGTGATGTCACCATTTGTGATTACATCACCTTGGTTTTTCGCGTAGAAACGACATCTCCAGTGATCTGTCAGGAAAGTTTCCGGATGACCACTTGGATACACTTTTTGACCACGGTTAGAGATCATTTTAAGTGCTATGTTAGTTCCTTCAGTAAGCTCAACCAGCTTATCACCGATTGTATTTGCATCACAATCATCTCTAGTAAAGATATCACAACCGATAAGATTCATTTTTGTGTTTCTTACATTTGTAAGTTCAGGTTTTTTGATCTTGATCGCTTTGTCATATTTTACAGCATCTAGTGTTGATGGCTTTTGACCAAGTCTTTCAATGACAGCATCAGCAAACTCTTTTGTCCCCACTTCTGTATACTCTTTGCCTGCAGCTTTAAGTTTTCTAGCAAGGTCATACGTTACGATACCGTCTTCAATTGTTTTAAGCCAAGCATTGTGAACTTTTTCTGCTACTTCCGGCTGACCGACTTGAACCATCATCATGACACCTGAAAGTAAAAGACCTGACGGGTTCGCTTTATTTTGACCAGCGTGACGTGGTGCAGAACCGTGGATCGCTTCATACATAGCAATATCATCACCAACGTTAGCACCCGGTGCGATACCTACTGAACCAGTCATAAGTCCAAGAACATCCGTTGCAACATCACCATAAAGGTTAGGCATAAGAACCATATCAAACTCTTCAGGAGCATCTACGAGTTTAGCCATACCAATATCGATAATCCAATCATCAGCTTGGATCTCAGGGTATTTTTTAGCTGTTTCATAGAATACTTTTACAAAAAGACCATCTGTGATCTTCATGATGTTGTCTTTGATCATACAAGTGATTCTTTTTCTACCGTATGCTTTTGCATATTCAAATGCATATTGACAAATTTTTTCACAACCCGGTCTTGTAATGATTTTAAGACACTGAGTGACTTCCGGAGTTTGCTGATGCTCGATCCCTGCGTATAGATCTTCTTCATTTTCACGAATCGTAACAACGTTCATACCTGGGAATTTTGAAGGTACAAACGGGTCATAAGCGATAGCCGGACGTACGTTAGCGTAAAGACCTAAAGTCTTACGGATAGTAACATTCAAACTTTTGTATCCACCACCTTGTGGTGTTGTAATAGGTGCCTTAAAAAGTACTTTGTTTTTCTTGATCGAGTCCCAAGCTTCTTGACCGATACCAGATGTATTACCAGAAAGATACACTTGCTCACCCACATCAATATGCTCCCATTCTACATCAGCACCCGCTGCATCAAGTACTCTAATACTTGCATCCATGATCTCAGGACCGATTCCGTCACCTCTTGCAACTGTAATTGTTTGCTTTGCCATTTTTTTCCTTTACTAATCAATTAAATATAAACTGTCTTAGAAACTGTATCTTTGCAGCTTCCACCTCAATCTAATTCTTCTAGATTTCCCTGAACCAATTTTTCCCATCAGAAAAATTTCAAGCATTATAATTAATTTTATGGACTGAATTCTTCACCAATATTGTCTCTTTAATTGTCTTTTTTTACTTTATAAGTTATCCATATTTAATATTATTTTTATCCAAAATTGGTATTATTGTATTATGAAACAAGAAACTTTAGATAAGAAAATAAAAATCTCAAATGACTTAATGTTTTACTTCTATACGCATATAGAGACAGATATCAACATTGATGAACTTGCAGATCATTTCAAGATCAATAAATTTTATATGCATAAGATCTTTAAAGAAGTGTTTGGCCGAAATATCTATGAAAGTATTAAATATATTCGTCTTCAAAAAGCTTCTAATCTTTTGTTGACAAATAAATATTCGACTATTTCAGAGGTAGCCAATGATTGTGGCTACAGCTCTCAAACCTCATTCATCCGTGCATTTAAAGAACGTTTTTCCATGACACCCAACAAGTGGAGAAAAGGTGGATATAAAGACTATTCGCATAAAATTCTCTTACAGTCACCAAAAGCACAAGCTTCTACAGCAAGTTTTGAACAAATAGAGCCTCAAATCGTGAAAATGCCCCAGCAAAGTGCATATTATATTCGCCACAGAGGCTATGGATACGAAAAATCAAAACTCACATGGCAAAAAATTCAAACTTGGATCTACCAAAATGAATTAAAAGACTATATGGAGATGTCTCTTTTTCATGACAATCCGACCATCACACCCTTAGATGAGTGTCATTACGTGGCATGTGTGGTTCCGAATGATGAAAAGGAGTTGAAAGATCAACGTCTTCCAAGTTTTAATATCTCTGGGGGTGTGTATGCCAAGTTTGATTTTGAAGGAAAAAGAGGAGATCTATTGAAGTTGATCCACTGGGTATATCATGAGTGGCTGCCAAAAAGTGAGTATCAGACAACAACAAAACCGCCTTATGCGGTCTATCACAAAAACCATTATCTTAATCAAGATGAGGAATTTGCGATCAGTTTTTATTTGTCAATAAAATTTTAATTTACAAAGAGTGACTCATACTTGTTGTGAATCTTTTGAATGTAATAGCACGAGAGAGTCGCTAATGATGCATTTTCCACCATATCTGTCTATG
>JBNLDB010000064.1:0-8607 GCA_050304115.1 Sulfurovum sp.
CCAAACGCCACAATTCGGTGTAGATGGCTTTGGGTGTCAAGCTGCCATTGGCATGTTTCTGACACAAGGCCTCAAAGGACTTTTTGTCTTCGTTTTTGAGGATCTTCTTGGTGTTGTTTCCCTTGGAATGTTTGTTCAAGATGATGTCATTGAGTCCGTTTTTCTCATCCATAGATTAACCTTTAAAAGTATTGTAGGGCAGATTTAAAATATTATATGCATCTGGTAAGCCCGGGTTAGGAAAAATACGCCACTGTTTGTGGAGTTTCTCTTCCAATTTATGCGAGATTATTTTACCAAGTTCTTCTCTTTGTGGAGCTGAAATATCACCGCAATAGACATAGAGGTGAAGATGCGAAGGTGTTTTACTTTCATAGGCGATAAAGTCATTGAGCCCCTGACTGCGCAATACTTTTGATATTTTATGATAAAAAAGTTCCCTATTGTCGCCGTTGTAATCGAAGACAAAATAGTGGGCGTCGGACGGTATGGAGGTTGCAATGGTGATCTTGTAGTTGCGGTGTTTCTCAATGAGATCGTCGGTCAGATAACGGTCGATCTTCTCATATTTGCTTAAGAAGGTGCGCCCTTCAAAAGTGATTTTTTCGATGATTTTTGGGTGTTTTAACCAGTAGTGATCTCTGATCAAAGGAAAGAGAGCAGAGATCATCGCCATTTAGTATGTAGGCTGGTTGTAGATTACGAAGTTTTGCGCAAGGGCCTTTAGCTCTTCTTTGATTGCCGCATGTTTTGCACTGTCTTCGATGTTGTCAAGTACATCGCAGATGCGTTCAGCGATAAGTTCGAACTCTTTCTCTTTCATACCGCGTGACGTCAATGCCGCCGAACCGATACGGATACCGGATGTTACAAACGGCGAACGTGTCTCACCCGGAACGGTATTTTTATTCACGGTGATACCGGCATTGCCCAGCGCAGCGTCAGCGTCTTTACCTGAGAACTCTTTGTTCAGGAACGAGACAAGAACAAGGTGGTTGTCTGTACCGCCGGAAACAACGTCGTATCCGCGTCTCATAAGTACATCAGCAAGTACAGCTGCATTGGCTTTTACTTGTTTCGCATAGACCTTCCATGCATCACTGAGGTTGTGCTTGAAACCGACTGCTTTTGCAGCTACTACATGGACAAGCGGACCACCTTGGAGGCCTGGGAAGATCGCTGAATTGATCTTTTTAGCGATCTCTTCATCATTGGTCATGATCATACCACCACGAGGTCCCGCAAGTGTTTTATGTGTTGTGGTTGTAACAACATCCGCATACGGGAATGGGCTAGGGTGCTCACCTGCACAGACCAAACCTGCGATGTGCGCGATGTCTGCAAAAAGGATAGCGCCGACTTCATCCGCGATCTCTCTGAATTTTTTAAAGTCTATCTCTCTTGCATACGCAGATGCACCACATACAATGATCTTAGGTTGTACGATCTTAGCGATCTCAAGTACTCTGTCATAATTGATACGACCGTCAAGCTCTACACCGTAAGTAAATGAGGAGTAGTTCTTACCGGAAAAACTTGGCTTGGAACCATGTGTCAAGTGACCACCATGGCTTAAATCCATTCCGAGTATCTTCTCTCCGGCTTTAAGCAGTGCTGCATAGACAGCACCGTTTGCCTGAGAACCTGAATGCGGTTGCACATTCGCATAGTTACAGTTAAAAAGCTTACATGCTCTGTCGATAGCCAGTTGCTCTACAGTGTCAGCAAATTCACATCCACCATAATATCTTTTGTACGGATATCCTTCAGCATACTTGTTCGTAAACACAGAACCCATCGCTTCCATTACAGCAGGAATAGTAAAGTTCTCACTGGCGATCATCTCTAAGTGATCCGTTTGTCTTTCTCTCTCATTCTCAATCGCTTCAAAAATCTCTGGGTCAAATGTTTCTATGGCATAACTCATAAGGTGTCCTTTGTTAGGTTTATTAGTGGATTTATATCCAAATTTTACTTTTGCTTCTCTTGCATTCTTTGTTTACAGGCCGCTACATCTATACAGAACATACCCTTGCCTTTTTTGGCAGGTTTCAGCTCTTCCAGATTTTCGTTACCGCATTTTTTACACTTATTCTCAACCGCACAGATCGGTGCAAGTTCTTCTCTTGGCACTTCGGGTTTCATAGCCGGGAAGAGAAGTACATCTCGGATACTGTGTTGGTTGGTCAGCATCATCACCAGTCTATCGATACCGATACCCTCACCGGCAGTCGGTGTCATACCGTAGCTGAGTGCCTTCACATAATCTGTATCCATGTGCATCGCCTCATCATCACCAGTGGCTTCTTTGGCATCCACCTGTCCTTTGAATCTCTCATACTGGTCGATAGGGTCGTTCAGTTCAGAGAAACCATTAGCGATCTCTTTACCTGCCATGAAGAGTTCAAAACGCTCTGCAATGTCCGGGTTTGCATCAGATCTTCTTGCTAGTGGAGAGATATCCACAGGGAAATCGGTAATGAACGTAGGGTTAATGAGTTTCCCTTCGACAAATTCATCAAAGAGTTCAGCCTGCAGATAACCCAAGGTAAGGTTAGGATCCACTTTGACATTATGTTCCTGGAGATAGGCCAATGCTTTCTCTTTATCGGTAGCAACCTCTGCGGGTACACCACCGATGCTTGTCAGTGATTCGATATACGGTATTTTCGCAAACGGTGTACTAAAGTCTATCTCTACCTCACCATATGGCAGCTTTCTCTCAAAAGCAAGATTGTCAAAGAGATAATCAAACAACTCTTCAGTGATCTCCATCAGTTCGATATAGGTTTTATAGGCCCAGTAAAACTCGATCATCGTAAATTCAGGGTTATGGGTATGGTCCATCCCTTCATTTCTGAAGTTTCTGTTTATCTCAAAAACCGCTTCCATACCGCCAACGATAAGACGTTTGAGGTAAAGTTCAGGGGCGATACGCAGATAACGCTCTACATCCAGAGCATTATGGTGTGTGATGAACGGCTTTGCATTTGCACCACCGGGAATAGGGTGCATCATAGGTGTTTCTACTTCCAGGAACTCTTTATTTTCAAAGAATCTTCTCACCATTGAAACAATCTTGGATCTCATGACAAAGTTCTCTTTGACCTCAGGGTTCATGATCATGTCAAGGTAACGCTGTCTGTATCTAAGCTCCTGGTCTTGGAGGCCATGGAATTTTTCAGGAAGTGGAGAGATCGCCTTAGAAACGATCTTCATGTTTTTACAGTGCAGTGTGAGCTCACCTGTCTGTGTGACAAAAGGGTATCCTGTTGCTTCGATGATATCTCCAACCTCAAAGAGTTTCTTTGCCACATTGTTATAAAAACCTTCAGGAAGTTCATCCCTATTATAATAGATCTGAACCAAACCTTCTGCATCTGCTATTTTTGCAAAAGCAGCTTTCCCCATGATACGGATAAATTTGATCCGGCCTGTCAGTGAGTAGGTTCTGTTCTCATCTTTTTTCTCATCACTCTCTTGTTCTTTGATATACGCACACTCTTCTAAAAACTGTGTGGAAGGGGTTCCTTTTTGTATCTGGTTCGGGTAAGGATTGATCCCTTCTTCTCTTAGTCTCTCTGTTTTTTTGATTCGTTCTTGAATATATTGATTTTCAAATATCAAGCTCTCTCCTGTTATTAATCTAATTGTTGCATGTCGATAGGGTCAAACCCTATAGACGTATTTTGGTGTTGCGACTGCTTTTGAGGCAATCCCACACGATTTGTTGTATGTTATGCGCGGGTTATCTGATTATTGACACTTCTCACAAAGACCGGTGATCTTCATCGTATGGTCTGTCATTTGAAAGTTGAACTTTTTTGCTATCGCCTCTTGCCGCTCTTCAATGGTCTCATCGTAGAATTCTATAATCTTACCACATTTTGTACAGATAAGATGGTCATGATGTTTTTTCAGCCCAAGTTCATACTTTTTCCCCTGTACACCAAAGGAGATCGAACTGGCGATCTCTGATGATTCGAGTAAAGCAAGCGTTCGATATACCGTGGCGATACCGATATTGACATCAGGGTGCTGTTCTTTCAGTAGGGTATAGATATCCTCAGGTGTAAAGTGTCCGTTGTTTTCGTAAAGGAACTTTAAAACCAGTTCGCGTTGTTTCGTGAACTTGAGTGCATTTTCCTTCAGAAGTGTTTGGAACTTTTCTAAAAGTAGGGGATATTCAATCATAGCGGACCTTATTCTTCTACTGTCGTGGTATTGTTTTCAATGATCGAACTGTTGGTCTCAACCGAAACATTCGTTTCCTCTGTCGTCACACCTTCTTTGGTATCAGAGACAGTCAGCCCCAGATCAGAAGTGTCAAGGTTGATCAGGTATGAACCTGTTGCTTTAAGGTATGGGTAGAGTACAGAATCATTGACATACTTTCCCAAATTATCTTTGATCAGTGTGACATTGGATAACGCCGTCACGATCAAGGCAAAAATAAGGAAATACTTCCCGCCTCCTGCGATGAAACCAAACAAACGGTTGAGAAATCCTAGACCGCTTTCACTGGTAAGTTTGGAAAATATCGTACCAAGGATGGTAGCACTCACCCAAATAATGATCAAAATAGCAAGGAAACCAATGAGTTTAAGCAAGGATGCATTCTCTAAAGGTAAAAAGTTCTTATCAATAAATGTTGCAGCTGTATCAGAAAGTCTGGAGGCAAAGTAGACACCGCCTACCAGTCCCAAAAGACCAAAGAGCTCTTTGATAAACCCCTGCATAAAACCTTTGATACCCAGTATCAGTACAATGGCTGAGATAGTGACATCAAAGTAATTAAAGTCCATCATTGAAAAACTTTCCATTGAAAAATCCATATTATCCCCTGTTATTTAGAATAGTTTTTGCGTATTGTATCTATATCTCTCTAAAAATGCTTTTAGAGAGTTTTTTGCTAAGATCACACTTTTCCAGAAAGTTCGGCTGGTCTGTTGGCATATTGCATTGCAATATCACGGCTTATCTTCCCGTCTTTGAGGAATTTAAGTAGCGCCTGTGTCTGTGTCTGCATACCCGTATCACCTTGTCCCAGTTGCATTTGCGAATAGATCTGGTGTACTTTGTCTTCACGTATGAGGTTTGAGATCGCATGATTGGTTACGAGGATCTCGGAAGCAGCCACACGGCCCCCTCCTAACTTAGGAAGAAGCGCCTGTGCGATAACCGCTACCAGTGAAGAGGCGATCATCGCTCTGATCTGCGGTTGTTCATCTCCTGTAAATACATCGATAATACGGTTAATGGTCCCCGGTGCCGAAGAGGTATGCAGGGTACCAAATACAAGGTGACCTGTCTCAGCAGCAGTCAGTCCGGCTTCTATGGTCTCTTTATCCCTCATCTCCCCGATCAGTATGATATCGGGGTCTTGACGCATGGCATATTTGAGTGCTGTCGCAAATGAGGCTGTATCTTCACCTACACCTCTGTGAGAGAAGACGGATTTTTTATTCTGGTGGATGAATTCCACAGGATCTTCCACGGTAACGATGTGTTTTTGTTCATGGAGGTTGATCTCATTGAGCATGGCAGCCAGTGTGGTTGATTTACCTGAACCTGTCGGTCCGGTGACCAAAATAAGCCCTTTTTCTCTTTTAATAAGACTTTTATAGACTTCAGGAGCACCCAAGTCATCCAATGAAGGCACATCGATAGGAATGATCCTGAAAGCCGCAGCCGTGTCCCCCAATGTACGATAGTAGTTTGCCCTGAACCGTCCGATGCCAGGAAGCAAGAGTGCGAAGTCAAGTTCATCATGTTCTTCAAACTGTTGTTTTTGTTTCTCCGTGATCAGCGAGTAACACATCTCTTCGATATCATCCCCTGTGAGTACAGGAAGATTAACGGGTTTAAGTACACCATCAAGTCTTATCTGTGGTTCTGTGCGACTTACGAGGTGGAGGTCTGATGCACCATGTGTCACAACACTTTGAAGCAGTTTTTTGATATCAAAAGCAGCCATGATTATCCTTTTTTTAATGTATAGTATTTAGATATTGAGACTCATTATACCCAACTATGACCTGGTTATCAAGCTCAATTACGGGACGTTTGATGAGCATGTTCTCTTTTGCAAGCCATTGTTGCTTCTCATCGTCAGAAAGATCAAGCTCTTTCAGTTTTAAGGTCCGGTAGGTCGTACCTCTGGTATTGAAGAGCGTTTTGATATCGGTATGTTCTAACCATGAAGCGATTGTCTTCTGCTCTACTGGCGTTTCACGGAAATCTATAAATTCATAGGATATGTTATGGGATTTAAGATATTTTATTGCTTTTCTAACACTGTCACAATTCTTGATGCCATAGATCTTTAACATAGCAAGCACTTACTCGATGATCGCTGGTACGATGAAAAAGTCATCATTTGCTTGCGGTGCATGAGAGAGGATATCTTTTGCAATATCATCGGCTTCTCTAGGACTATCAGCTCTTAAAGGGGTGCCTCCCTCAAGCGTTGAGAAAGAAGCATCCAGGGCTTCCGTGTCGAGTTCATTGAGATTATCTACATAGGTCAGGATACCTGAGAGTTGTTCGATCACCTCCTCTTTTTTAGAATCATCGATCCTGAGGTGCGAAAGTTTTTCAAGTTTCTCTAAAACAGTGTGATCTATTTGCATGATATCCCTTATTTATGGTCAATTTTTATAATGGCTCTTATTATATATTAATTTAGTTTAAGATATAACTACAAATCAGATAACGAACTAAGGGGATTACAGTATGCAGAAATTGGATATGAATTCAGAAGAATTTAAAGCAGAGATGGAAAAGACAAAAGCGTTTACGGATAAAGTTTGTGAAAGTAAAGGTTGGGTCTATAACAGCAATGAAGAGGTCAATGAAGCGATCATCATGGGGCTCTCACGTCACAAGTTATTGTATGGAAAAAGATTCTGTCCATGTTTTATGGTTGAACCGGATGAGTCAAAACCAGGCAAGTTCAAAAGTGTTGATGACAGGATCTGTCCATGTAAACCTGCGATAGAAAAAGAACTTCCTGAAGATGGTATATGCCATTGCCAGATCTTTTGTACACCAGAGTACCGCGAGTCACATAGTTAAGTAAAGTGTATTTTTAACTTAACAGCAAGTTATAATTTTGATTGACTATAATACTTGATTATTTTCATCAGGAGATCAAAGCATGCAAGAGTTACTTGAAAAAGATGATGTTAATTCAGAGGAATTAGAGCTTTTATTGGAAGCACGTGATGAAGGAAAAGTAGATTTTCTTTTGGTCGATGTAAGAGAAGAGATGGAGTATGATATGGGCCACATCAAAGGTGTGGACATGCTTAAACCTACAACTGCTTTTCAACAATGGGCACAAGAGCTATTTAATGAGACCCAAGATAAAAAAGTTATCTTTACCTGCCGTACAGGAAGTAGGAGCGGACAGGTACAACATGTATTTCAGCAACACGGGCATAAAGGCGCATTGAACCATTTTGGGGGGATTGTGACCTACCATGGTGAAATAGAAAAATAATGTACAAAATCCTCTATCTTCACGGTTTCGCATCTTGCGGAGAAGGGAATAAATCTTTACTCCTTAAAGCCTATTTTGGTGAGGACAATGTCATAGCACCGGATCTTCCGCCTTCTCCTGTTGATGCACTGGCATTGATCGAAGAGATTTTAGGATCTACAAAAATTAATTGTTTGATAGGTTCATCCTTAGGCGGATATTATGCAACTATATTGGCTGAAAAGTACCATATGAAAGCTATACTGCTGAATCCATCGACCCGACCATGGGAAACATTGGCTGCCTATACAGGATGGCAAAAACGCTTTTGTGATGAAGAGGTATTTGAATTCAAGCCGGTCTATCTTGAACAACTTAAAATGTTGCAAACTGTACCGGATAAAGGGAGATATCTGCTTCTTTTGCAAAGTGGGGATGAAGTGTTGGATTATACCAAAGCACAATCCCTCTATGAGGAACACAAAGTGATCGTTGAGTATGGTGGGAATCACCGTTTTGAAAACTTGGATGAGTATCTCTCAATGATAGAAAAATTTATACAAAAATGAGACGGAATGAATGTAGTTGACCTATTGCTTAAACTGTTGAGTTGTGAATCTTTGACACCTGATGATGCAGGATCGTTAAAGTTCATAGAAGAGTATCTTAACGAGTATGAAGCGATCTATGTAAACAAAGAGGGTGTGAAAAACCTGATGTTAAGTAAAAAGTTCTCTGAAGGGCCGCATCTTTGTTTTGCAGGGCATGTGGATGTCGTTCCTGCAGGAGATAATTGGGAGACAAACCCTTTTGTCCCAGTGATCAAAGAGGGGAATATCTATGCGCGTGGAGCACAAGATATGAAAAGCGGTGTGGCCGCTTTTGTGCAAGCCTGTAAAGAGAGTGAACATTTTGAGGGGACACTCTCCGTACTGCTTACTTCTGATGAGGAGGGTGAAGGCAAATACGGTACGGCTGTGATGCTTGAGCACCTCAAAGAGATAGACTTCTTACCTGACTATTGCATTGTCGCTGAGCCGACATGTGAGCGTGTCTTTGGTGATGCGATCAAGATAGGAAGACGTGGATCCATTAATGGATATTTAACGTTGAAGGGTAAACAG
>JBNLDB010000065.1:0-8527 GCA_050304115.1 Sulfurovum sp.
TATCCAGGGGTCAATGCTAAATATTTTATTGATACCAGAAAAGAGGATAACAGTGATACCTTACAGATACTGCCTGCACTGCAATTACATAAATACTTAAGTCATGTTATATGGGATAATCTTACCTATAGTACAGATCTCCGTATCAACAATTTTGATAGAGAAAAAGGTACAACTATGCGTCAGGCAGAGCTCAAGGTACCCGTGGAATTTACCACATCATTTTTTGATGATTTTTTGAGTCTATCTTTGGGAGAAGAGTTGTATTACAGCAAATTCTTTTTTGGCAATGGAGAGTACCATTATGATGATTTTGAGTATTACAGTAATATTCATAAAGTAAAACTTTTCACAGATCTAACGAAAAAGTATGATGATTTTATCCATGTACTGCAACCCTCTTTAACGTATACTAAACCAGGAAATGAATTCCAGTCTCCTGCATTGTCTGCACTTGATGTAAATCAAACAGCGTTGTTCACGGTAGGCTTACCTGAAGAACATTATGCATTTAAGTTAAGCCAATATTTTTATGATGAGATGATGAACTTAAAGTTTTTTCAAAGATTGACGCAAACCTATTACCTTAATAGAAACTATGAATTTGCAGATCTTAGTAATGAGATGCAGTACAATTGGAATAGATGGAGTCTGTATAATAATATGATCTATTCTCATGAGTATGGTAAAATACGTGAGTCAGCCAGTCGTGTTTCTTTGAATGAACAGGATTACCATTTTAGTCTAGGGCATACCTATAAAAAGATATTACCTGATGTACCGACGTATATTACCGGTAATGTCAATGCAAATGAACTCTATTTCTATTTTGGATATACCTACAATGAACAGATCAAGTTAAATGGCGGTTTAACGTATGATGTGGATGATGCATCAAGTAAACAATGGAGATTTGGAGGAAGCTATCATCGTGATTGCTGGAATGCTACGGCTTCGGTCCGACAAGATATTGTTCCTAGGCCGACCGGTTTTACGCTTGATACTACTTTTTATTTGCAGTTAAATTTTATACCTTTTGGTGCAGTAGGAACAGAATAATGAATATTAATCCAAAAGATGAGATAGAAAGAGCATTAGAGATATTGCATCTTCCCAAGTTGGTCAGTAAAGCAGATATCAAAAAACAGTACCATTTTTTGGCTAAAAAGAATCACCCTGATCTAGGAGGGGATGTTGAAAATATGGAAGAGTTAAATCACGCGTATAAATTATTGATGAAGTATATAGAAGAGTTTCGTTATACTTTTGATGAAGAAGAAATTTCTAAACAATTCCCAGGAGCAGATCATGCCCAGCGATTCAAACCCTAATGCGTACTTTGAAGATAGAGAAGATGCGTCAAAACAGTTGATCGATACACTTCCTATAGAGCTATTTTCAAAAAATGAAACGGTAGTGATAGGTGTCAGTGAAGGGGGCGTTTATTTTGCAGATCAGATATCCAAGGCTATCAATGCACAGATGGATATCTTACTGGCAGAACCGATATTGGCACCCAATAACCCTGAACTGGCTATCGCAATGGTTTCCGAAACAGAAGAAGTGGTGATACATAAAGCACTTGTTGATGCATTTGAGATCAATGAAGATTATGTCTATGGAGAGGCCCATAGAAAGTATGAAGAGGAAGTACTCTCTTATGTCTATAAATATCGAAAAGGAAAGGATTTGATCTCTCTCAAGGGGAAATATGTTATCTTGGCTGATGAGTGTATAGAAACCGGGTTGACCATGATGGTTGCACTGAAGTCAGCGATTGCACGGGAAGCTAAAAATATTTTTATCGCAACACCTGTTTTGGACAAAGGTGTCTATCAAAATCTGCTTACAGTGTGTGATGGTGTATTTTGTCCTTATAAGATACAAGACTATATTTCGATAGAATACTATTATAAAATTTTGAAAGATTGAATTTTGAAGAGATATCATCTATGGTCCATAATCGACAAGTAAAAACGAAAGAAGCAGAATAAATATATCTTTATATGCAATGAAATAGACAAAACAGCATAATTTAAAGTACTAAACAGCTAAAAGGAAAGAGAAACGAATGAAAGAACAAACAATAGAGATCAATGTCAACAGTCTCGAAGAGAAGTATGAATTTAATAAAATAGCAAAACAGGCAAGTGGTGCAGTGATGTACAGACAAGGGAAAGCTGTACTCATAGCAGCCGTTGCTGTAGATGAAAAAGCAGTGGATGAGGATTTCCTTCCTTTGACTGTTCAGTATATGGAAAAATCTTATGCTGCAGCGAAGATCCCTGGCGGGTTTATCAAGAGGGAGACGAAGCCCGGTGATTTTGAAACATTGACCTCTCGTATTGTTGACCGTTCTTTACGCCCATTATTTCCCAAAGGTTTCCATTACCCTGTAACGATCACAGTGATGGTCGTAAGTGCTGATTCAGAGGTGGACATGCAGGTGGCCGCTTTGCATGCGGCCAATGCAGCACTCTATGTTTCAGATATCCCGGTGACTACCAGTATCGCGGCGGTCAGAGTAGGCACAGTGGGAGATGATATCGTTATCAATCCGACACTGACACAACAAGCAGAGAGTGAACTGGATCTGTTGGTCGTCGGTTCAGGTAAAGATGTCGTTATGATAGAGATGCGTACACTTGCCACTGAACATGAAGAGGGACAAAGTGCCAATGAGTTTGATGAATCAGCGTTGGTTGATGTAATCGCAATGGCAGCAGATGCCATAGGTACTGCTACATCTGCGTATGTCGATGCCTTCACACCTATGGTAAGAGAAGCCCTGAATCTGCCATTGGCTGAAGACAAAGTAGATACGTCACTTTATGCAATGATCGAAAAGAACTATGCAGAGGATGTTGAAAAAGCGATCTCACATATGGCAAAGAGTGAACGATCTACTGAGCTTAAAAAAGTGCGTACGAAAATTATGGAAGCTTTAGAAGCGGACGGTAAAGAGGCAGATAAAGAATTGGTTTCCAAAGTACTGGAACGTTATAAAAAAACCGTTGTACGAGCTATGATCCTGGATAAAAACATACGTGCAGACGGTAGAGCATTGGATGAAGTAAGACCGATCAGCATCGAGACAAACCTTTTACCTTCGGTTCACGGATCATGTCTCTTTACCCGTGGACAGACCCAGGCACTTGTCACGGTAACACTGGGTGATAAAAAAGATGCACAGATGTATGAGCTGATTACCGATAAAAATGCACAGGCAGAAAACTTTATGGTGCATTATAACTTCCCAGGTTACTCTGTGGGTGAAGCAAAATTCATCGGTGCACCGGGCAGAAGAGAGCTTGGACATGGTAACCTTGCAAAAAGAGCGTTGGAACCTTCTTTAGATCTTAACTATGATGGCAGTATCCGTTTGGTCTCTGAGATCTTAGAGAGCAATGGTTCTTCTTCTATGGCTACGATCTGTGGTGGTGCATTGGCCTTGCGTGCAGCTGAGGTAAATACTACGGCACTGGTGGCAGGTATTGCCATGGGACTGGTAAGTGAAGGTGACAAATATGCTGTATTGACAGATATTATGGGACTGGAAGACCATGATGGAGATATGGACTTTAAAGTCGCAGGTACTGCAAAGGGTATCACTGCACTTCAAATGGACATTAAACTTGGGGGTATTGACCTGGCTGTATTGAAAGATGCCTTGCAAAAAGCAAGTCAGGGTAAAAAGCATATTTTAGGACTGATGGAAGAAGCAGAAAAAAACATTGTTTCAAGTCAAGCACTTCCTAGTACTGAACACTTTACCGTACATCCAAGCAAGATCGTGGATATCATCGGAAAGGCAGGTGCTACGATCCGCGAGATCATTGAAAAGTTTGAAGTCTCTGTTGATCTTGACCGCGATGTAGGCGGGGTAAAAATTTCAGGTGAAGACAAAGCAAAAGTTGCAGGTGCAAAAGCTCACATAGAAGAGATCGCTTCAACCCCTGTGAAAAAACAGATGGAGTATAAAGTCGGTGAGAGCTATGAGGGTAAAGTAAAAAAGATCGTAGACTTCGGACTTTTTGTTGAAATGCCAGATGGCTTTGATGCACTGCTACACATTTCAAAAGTAGCCAAAGAACGTGTCAACAACCTTGCTGAAAGATACAACGAAGGTGATACAATCACAGTTGTAGTCATGGAACAAAAAGGCAAAAAGGTGGAGTTGGCAACCCCTGAATTTTTAGCATAAATCACTACTTTCCCTTTTATGGGGATCGTTCTTAATCTCCTCCTCCACTCTTTTATATCTCAGTCATTCCCCATTCTAAAATGGCAATCGGATGATCTGATATTTTTATTAGTTCAGGATATATCTGGTCCATTATCTCAGTAAAAGACTGATATTCTTCATCCGGTGTTTGAGGACCATAGACACTGATACCGATCCAGTCGATATAGCTATCTCCAGGATAGTACTGGCGTATCTCATTCCATGGTTCTTTAGGATAGCTTGATGCATTCACATGAAAAAACCAGGTGATATTATTAACTCCATGATTCCGAAAAAGATCTATAATATGTCTGTAGGCATCACGAAAACGTTCCGGCCCATCTGCTTTACTCTTGTCTCCGTAGCGCTTTGTGGTTCCTCCTCCGTTATAGCGGCCATTCCATGGAAACCAATCTCCGTTTACTTCTGTTCCAAACTCAACAAGTAAAGGTATGCCGATCTTCTTGGCATCCATAGCCCACTTTATCAGTGCTTTATCGAATTTCCCATCGATGATCTTTTGCATGGTGTAAAGCGGGTCAGGACCACCTTTCCTAAAATCACTTCTAGGCATTAAGCGGATAAAAGGTATTTTCCCATTCTTATGGATGGTATTCACCTGGGATAGAGGAAATTTGATCTGATCGAACCAATTGTTTGAGAAGTATGCCCATACAATCTGTTTTTGTGCAAGTGTTTCAAATGTTTTGATACTGACGGAGGTGACGTTATCTTCCGTACCACCAAAGTCAGGGTATGCAGCATGGTAGATAGTACCATTAGATGACGGATAGAGCTTTTTGTAACTGATAAGAGCTTTAGATGTGAATATTGGCAGGCCAATACCTTTTTGATATGCCTTCAGGCTTTTTTGCGATGAGTCTATCCTCAACCTTGTATCATCAAAGTTTGAGTTCCACCATGCAATTGCACTGACATGAGGGTATCGGCTATCGGCAAGCGAAGAGAGTGCTTCAGTGATCCACTCCGCTTTTGTATATTTTGATAGCTCACTGCTATATCCCATAGTGTTGATAACTATCAAATAGAAAACTGTAGCTGGTAGTTTCGAGACTTGGAACAAAGACATTTGATCTATTCTACTAATGATGTAGCCCTTACAAAAGTATATCCTTCATTTTGTAGTCCTGAAATAATAACAGAAAGGTCACTTGTACCAAGATATGGATGGTAAAAGAAACTGGCAACACCATCACGTACTACTTTCAGTTTCTGTGCAAAACGGATGATATCTTCAGCATTTATTGCTCTATAGCCCTGATTTGGATCTTTGACAATATTGTATATATTTTCAGGGATGATATAGTACCCATAGGTATCTTTTCGGATGACGTACGGGTAGAATTGTCCGATAAATTTAGATTTATCTGTCTCATCCGGATAGTAGATCAGTCTGGAGTACTGTATCGGATAGACTTCTTGGATAGCCCGGTAATGGTTCGGACCTGCCATATAGTGTGGAGCCTCCCAAGCAAATGCCTGTATATTAACTTCATTTAAAATCGCTTTCCCTTCCAGTACTCTATTCTTTGCCCAAGTTCCATTATCATCTTCTGAAGGTCCCTCATAGGTATAATTGCCATCATTGTTAATATCTGTTACTATCATGAATTCAAAATCATCTGCTGTGACTCCATTATATGGATTTTTTATACTGTCATATTGATGGCTAAATCCATGTTGTACAATGTCAATAAGTCTTTCATGGTAGTAGGCTTGCAGCAGTGTACCGATGTCTGACTCAGAAAGTTTGACAGGCCCAGCCGGATAGTCAGGATCGTCCAATGGATTTTCATATTGTGGAATGGTGGCAACATTGAACGGAATGTTTTGGCTTTGCATATACTCTGCTATTGTAATAAGGTCAGAGGGGTTGGTTTCTGCATTGACATCTTCAAGTCTCATGATCGCCTTGTGCGATGCAGCATGGTCTATGCCAAGCATATCGTGTAAAAGATCAGCAAAGACTAGATACCTGTCTTCTTCGGACATATAGGAAAAAGGGATATCACCCACAAACCAGAAATTTCCACCATGCGTTATATATGGTTCATCTGTTGTAGATAAATCATATGTTGAAGCTGTAGCAATAGCAGATGCTTTATTTGTATCTGAGATTAATACGGTGTTAAGTTCCAACGCACAGGCGTAGGTAGTGTTGCTTTCTTCATAGCAGCCTGTTGTGTCTGCACCTGGTGTTGCAAAAGGTATGACACCCTTATAGAGTTCCGTACCCTTGTACCATACACGAGTGTAATTTGTATCTGTACCTGAGCTGGTAAAGCCAGTTGTATCTACAAATGTACTGTTACTCCCCCAACCATTGTTATTATCCCATGCAGTTTGTAACGAGTCGAGATTATAGTTGATCCATACAACAGTTTTATTTTGTGTAGCTATATCATGATAAAAGTTCATATAACTATTATTCGCATCTGGAGTAAGTGTGAAATCATTTAAAAAGGTTGTTCCGAGATAGAAAACAGTCGTAATATTTTCATCGACTATTTCATTGGCCATATATTGGTCAGCTGGTTTGGAGGTGATGTTGAGATCAAAGTGTCCCAAGAGGTTTTCAAGCAAGATTGCATTAGTCTTTCCCTGTTCTCCATAAGGACCTGCAGTATCATACAATATCAGGACATTTTGCTCAGGAGGATTATTGCTTGGTAGAGGAAGAGTGATAGGTTCTGGATCAGTATTAGCAGGCTGTGTTGCAACACCACTGCCGCCACCTCCTCCACAGGAAACGAAAAACAGTACAAACATCAAGAGCGTACCAAATTTAATCAATCTTTTCATTGTGATAACCTCCTTCTTTTTTAATACTTAATAAATACAGTCTACTCCGTTTAAAAGAAAAACTCAAGCATGAGTCTTAGTGCATGATCATCTTCAGGATCCCCTGCATACTGTTGACGGTATTCCACTCTTGCTCTTCCGGTATATTGATGGGATTTATATTCACGTTCATTGCGCCAGAAAAGGTAAGAGATCCCGGCACCTACATCAAACCGCTTGATCGTCTCTTTGATACCATTATCATTGCTATAGCCTGCAGACGTGCAAAGGTAAGGCATCCATGCATCCTGATATCCGCTTTTCCATACATACCCGTGTTCATAGTTTGCATAGAGGCTGTAGGTTCCATTCTCCAGATAGTAGACACTATCCATATATAAGTGTTTCCACTCATACTCTGTTTTGGTAGGGTAGAAGTCATATCCATCAAAGAGTTCCCATGATGCTCTGAGCATGGTGTCATCACGACTTTCATCTCCGCCTTTGAAGAATTTCTCTAAAAAGAAGTAGAGTCTTTCCTCTTTGATCGGCTGAAAACGTACTCCTATGGATGGCTGCCATGTTTCTGATCTGATGGCTAAACTTTGGTCTCTTACACCAGCCAGTGCTTTTACATAGACGGTCGCATAGTCATCGAACACTTCTGGTTTATAATGAAGCTCCAATGCAGAGAATCCGCCATAGTTCGCTGAGAGTATGGGCGATATCCCGCCAGGATTGTTATAGGAGTCAAGTCTCACCCCATAGGTCAAGTAACCAAAGAAGTCACGGTCGAGTTCGGCTACACTGTATTTTAACTGATAGAGTTTATCGATGTTTTCAGGTTCTTCCTGCTTCACGATATCGATACTTTTTTTAAAACTCTCTATCGCACCTTTTTTGTCCTTTAATTTAATTTGGCTGTATCCCAATGATTCATAATAGCCTGATCTTGGAGTAAGCACTGATGCTTTCTTGAATGCATCAGCTGCCTCTTTATACTTTTCCTGAGCATAGTACACTTGTCCGAGCTGTTCATACCGTACTGCATTGTTCGGTTCATACTGAAGTGCTTTTTTGATGTGTACGCTTGCTTCATCATAACGCTTTTCGTGGATGAGATCATACGCCAACTGTGTCTCAGACCTTAATTTATCTTCACGTGTAGGTTTTGGTTTGATCTGTGGTTTGTTTTGCGCTGTCTCAGGTTGTGGTTTTTTCGGAATGATGTTTCTGTTACGCAGGTACTCCAGTCTTTCTTTGTATTGAGGACGCGGGTCACTTTGATAGAGTGTTTCCATGAGCGCTATCGCTTTCTGGTCTTGATGATTTTCACTATACTGATGGCTCAAATAGAGCTTTTGTTTGTCGGTTAAGTTTTCAAGCTGTGTGAGGTCATCAACGATGGAGAGTACTTTATCAATTTTATACTCTTCTTTATAAAACTGTATCAGAGAGACTGAAAAGTTAAATTTTTCTTCATCAGTACGCCCTGCATAA
>JBNLDB010000066.1:0-8487 GCA_050304115.1 Sulfurovum sp.
AAGGCTTGATTTGGTATATTTCACCATTATAACCAAGGAAATCCATGCTAGAAACCATTATTATTTTTTACTCTATCTACACCTTTATGAAACTCTATATCTCTGCGATGCAGATAGGGTATATCAATGAAGAGAAAAGAAAGACACCGGTACTGATGTCAGCAGACAAATACCTCACCGCAGGAAACTATGCAGTGGCCAACGGTAAACTCTCCCTGGTGACAACTTTTGTCGATTATCTGGTATTTATCTGGTGGGTATTTGAAGGTTTTGCCTGGCTCTCCTCACTGGTTCAAGTAGAAGGAAGCATCATGCAGGCCGTAGTATTTCTCTTTGGTTTTGTGATCGTCAATTATGTGATAGGGCTTCCTTTTGAACTTTATCAAAAGTTCAAAATAGACGAAGCGTTCGGATTTAACAAAATGACGGTCAAAATGTATATGATCGATATGATCAAAACAAGCCTGCTGTTTTTTATATTGGGTGGTGCTGTGTTTGCACTTTTGTCTTGGATCATAGAGAGTTATGAAAGCTGGTGGATATGGGGCTTTGCTGCCATGTTCACGGTAGCGATCATGGCAAATCTCCTGGCTCCTACCTTTATGGCGCTGTTCAACAAATTCTCTCCGCTCGAAGAAGGGGAACTCAAAGAAAAGATCACAGCAATGATGAACCAGGCCGGGCTTAAAAGTGACGGTATTTTTGTGATGGATGCTTCTAAACGTGACAGCCGTCTCAATGCATTTTTTGGCGGTCTAGGTAAGAGTAAACGTGTAGTACTTTTTGATACACTTTTAGAAAAACTGAATACCAAAGAACTTCTTGCTGTATTGGGACATGAACTGGGCCATTTTTCACATGGTGATATTTGGAAGAATATAGGCTTGATGGGGGTACTTCTTTTTATCGCATTTTATCTCTTTGGACATTTGCCGGATGCACTCTTTACACAGATGGGTGTGATCCCTGAAGCAGGCGTACAGATAGCGATATTAATGTTGTTGTTACCGCTTGTGAGTTTTGTCTTCACGCCGTTTATTTCCTATGTCAGCCGTCATAATGAGTATGCTGCAGATGAGTACGGTTCGCAAATGGGTGGTAAAGAGAACCTGGTATCCGCACTGATGAAGCTTGTGACAGAGAACAAAGCATTCCCAAAATCACATCCACTGGTGATCTTCTTTTACTATACACATCCGCCGGTACTTGAAAGACTCAAAGAGTTGGGCTTTGATGCATCCAATACCATTGCAGGTGAAGAAGCAGGATTGCCTAAAGAGGGGATTTTCGCACATATGGACAGAAATGACGATTAAAGAGGGGCTCTCTTGGGCCAGAGAAGCACTCAAAGGGGCGTGTGAACGTCCTGCCTATGAAGCAGAACTGCTCTTGGCCCATCATCTTGGTCAGGACCGTTCCTATGTATTGATACACGAGAAGGAAACTTTTCCTGATGTGGATACCTTTAAAAATCTGATTCAAAGAAGGGCTGCGCATGAACCTTACGAATATATCGTAGGGTCTGCCAGTTTTTACGACATCCATTTGGAAGTAGAAAAGGGGGTATTGATACCCCGTCCTGAGACGGAGATACTCATAGACCTGGTCGCAGAGATCATAGAAAAAGAGAAGATCACCCGTATCGCTGAAATAGGTGTGGGATCGGGTGCGATCTCCATTGTATTGGCCCGTAAATTCCCTCAGCTTCACATCATTGCCACGGATATTTGTGATACCCCGCTGAAAGTGGCAAAGCAGAACATTGAAACATTCGGTGTGGGTGAGCAGATAGAACTTCGCAAGTCTCACCTTATCGATGAAGTCCCTGAAGATCTGGAACTGGTGGTTTCCAACCCACCCTATATCGCAGAGGATTTTTTACTTGAATCCAATGTGATCGACTATGAACCCAAAGAAGCCCTGTTTGGCGGAAGCGTAGGGGATGAGCTGCTGAAAGAAATTATTTTGGATGTGAAGGAGAAAGGTGTGAAGTACCTTGCCTGTGAGATGGGGTATGATCAAAAAGAACCGATACAAGCGTTTGTTAATGAAATCGGTGTAGAATACATAGCGTTTTATAAGGACCTGGCACAGTTTGACCGCGGGTTTGTGATTAAATTTAAAGAGAGTGAGTCAATATGAACAGATATTTTAGAATGGTAACGATGACTTACCTTATATTTTTGAGTGCGGTACTCGGCGCAGGGTTATACGCGGGTATAGTAGTCGCCCCTGTTACTTTTCATACCGAACAGTGGCTGGGCAGTGAAGTACTCACGCAGTTCCAAGAGGGGCAGATCATGACAGAGAACTTTTTGAGGCTCTCCTATCTGGTCAATGTGCTGCTTGTCGCTGTAGTCCTCTATGAAGGGTATAAGTTTAAAAAATTTGAGAGAGATACGCTGACACAGGTAGCGACATTTTTAGTATTGGCTACCGGGCTTCTTTTTTCCCAGTACTATATCCCTGATATTATCGCAATGCAGGCACAGGGAGTGGAGACAACCAAATCAGCGGCCTTTCTCAATACACACAAAGGGAGTGAGATCAATTTCAAGATCTTTTCATTGGCACTGCTTGGATTGATCGTACAAAATATGCGTAAGGCATGCAAATAGTCGTATGAGTGAAGTTTTAACACATCCTTTCAAGCCGATAGTCTTTAAAGATACGAAGACACTCATTCTGGGTTCTTTCCCGAGTATCCAGTCTTTTGAAAAGAATTTTTACTATGCACATCCGCGCAATCAATTCTGGAAGATCCTTGAAAGTATGACATCTTATCCTGCAAATACCCGTGACCAGAGACTCTGGCTGCTGAAAGAGTGTAAATTAGGGCTTTGGGATATGATCAAAGGATGCAGTAGAGAGAACTCTCTTGACAGTTCCCTGGAAAATGAAGAGGTGAATGACCTGGATGCATTTTTACAAGCACATCCGAGTATTACCAGGTTGGCCTTCACAGGGAGAAAGGCAGAGGCACTTTTTAACACACACTTTTCACACCTGGGTATAGAAACAGTCTATCTCCCTTCGCCCTCTGCAGCGTATGCAAAGATGCCCTTTGAGAAGAAGGTAGACGAGTATAAAAAACAGTTGGGGTACAGTTAATGGCAGTCTGGGCTATTGGTGATATACAAGGATGCTATAACGCCTTTCGGGCATTACTGGAAAAGATAGGGTTCGATGTTACACAGGACAAACTCTGGATCGCGGGCGATCTGGTCAACAGAGGGGAAGGTTCACTCGAGACTCTGGAATATCTCTACAGCATTAAAGAGAATGTTGAGATCGTACTTGGTAACCATGATATCACCCTCATAGCAGCTTACTATGGTATCAAAAAATCCAATCCTACCATTGACCCTATACTTGAGTCACCTGAAGCTGAAAAGCTCATACATTGGCTTAAAGGACAAAAGTTGCTGCATGTGGACTATCAGCTTGGGTATTGTATGGCCCATGCGGGTATCTCACCTGAATTTGATCTGGGTATGGCAATGATGTATGCAAAGAGTGTGGAAGAGAAACTGCAGAGTGATCATGCAGCTGTTTGGCTTTACCAGATGTTAAAACAAGGGAGTAACCGTTTTAACAGGGATGCGAGCCTTATAGATATTGACCGTTACATCGTCAGTGCCTTCACACGTATGCGATTTTGCTATGGTGACCATAGACTTGATTTTGACCAAAAAGGTCCGCCTACGGATGAACTGAGACAACAAGAGTTAAAGCCCTGGTTTGAATGTGATTATCGTAAAGATATCCATCTGCGTATTATTATGGGGCACTGGTCGGCTTTGGGATTTTATGAAGATGAACATGTTTTGGCTCTGGATACCGGATGTGTCTGGGGAGGAAAACTCACGGCTGCGCGTATTGACAGTGACGAAGTGGAGATCGTCTCTGTAGAGTGTGAAAAAAAAGATACAGAGGAAGTAAAACAACCGAGTGTTGATAAAGTAGAGGAAAAGTAGCAGGACATGGATAATCATAAAGAAATCATAGAACTTTATTCAGAGTTGGCAGAAAATCCCAATAAAGATTTTGGATGGGATAAAGGTTTAGAGAATGCAAAAGCTCACGGATATAAAGAGGAATGGATAAAAGCGCTTCCTAATGAGATCTGGCAATATTGTGCTGCTGTTGGTAATCCTTTTAACGAAGCAGATATACAAGAAGGTGATACTGTTCTAGATTTAGGTTGTGGTGCTGGTGTAGATATTTTGGTCGCACGCTTACATGTGGGTAAAAAAGGAAAAGTGTATGGTGTGGATATTACGCCAAAGATGGTTGAACTTGCATCTAAGCATGCCAAAATGTCTGGTTTCGATAATGTTGAGATCTTAGAGAGTGGTTTTGATTCGGTCATGCTTGAAGATAAGAGTGTGGATGTGGTCATCTCAAATGGTGCTATTAACCTAACTTCTTGCAAGGAATCTGTATTTGCAGAGATTTATCGTGTGTTAAAACCAAATGGCAAAATGTATTTTGCTGATATGATAGATATTTCTGAGCCATCATGCTGTAATGAAGAACCAACTTCGTGTTGTGCAAGTGTAGGTGAAGAAGATTGGGCAAACTGTGTAGCAGGTACACTTCGTAAAGAAGCACTGATAGAGTTGATGCAGCAAGCAGGTTTTGGGGAAATTGAGTCTCTTGGATTGACCCATTATAAAACTGCCGATACAACACAGGGAGCAACTTTTAGAGCTACAAAAATAGCCTCTGATACATTGCGGCAAAACTACTGGGATACGATTTTTAAGACAAAGGACTATACCAGTGTGCTATGGCATCAAGTGCATCCTGATAAATCTCTTGGACAGATCGAAGCCTTCGCACAAAAAGATGACCGTATCATTGATGTAGGCTGCGGTGCATCTTTGCTGGTTGATCATTTGATTGCAAAAGGATATCGAAACATTGATCTGCTTGATGCCTCAAATGCATCCTTGGAGATCGTTAAGGATCGACTCAAAGATAATGCAGATATCCCCGCCTATATATGTTCTGACATTGTCAATTTCAAGCCAACACAAAAATATAAAGTTTGGCACGATAGAGCCATGTTCCATTTTCTACTTGATAAACAAGACCGGATCAAATACTTTGATGTTTTGAATGATACTTTACTTCCTGATGGTATGGCTATCATCCATACCTTTGCTACCGGAGGTGAAACTACATGTGCCGGCTTGAAGACTGTGCAGTATGACAGTAAAAAAATAGCAGAAGACCTCCCGCAGGGGTTATCTCTCGTTGATGCTGAAAACTTTGATCATACCACACCAAAGAATACCGAACAAAAATACACCTCTTTTTTTATCAAGAAGAATAGATAACTCTTTTTGATGAAAGAGGATCTTATTTCTGATCCCTAGGTGGTATCAGACTATTATCTTGACCGATATGTTTTCTATACTCCAATTCTTTTGGATCTCTTCGCATAATGTGAAAGAACATAAATACATATCCGCCTACGACAATAGTCAGTACTACAAGAGAGAATAGTATGATTTTCCAAAGCTCCATATATCACTCCTTATGACTCACGTCTAATCATTACATCCGTTAGGCGGCACACCATCTTTTGCATATTTTACTGCATAGGCATAGATCTCTTTCCACCACTCTTTTTTGATCGTCTCTATTGCAAGGTTAGGACAAATATTTTTCGCTTCCTCCGGTAATTTACCAGCTTCATAGATCTCTTCCCACTCTGCCTGTAAATGGTTTCTGGAAAACATGACACCTGAAAACTTACACTTTTTGTAGAAATACTTCTTGTATATGCGTTGTCCTTTTTTTACACCTGCCATAGAATGTGTCGGTATAGACATCGATATGCACAGCGAAAGTGCCATAGTGCCGATTATTTTTCTCATAGTGTTGCTCCTTGATACGTTTGTATAAAAGTATATATTAAAAACGTTAAGTTGAGCTTAACGTTTTTAACTTCTGTCTAAGAATTATCTGTTTATAATAAATTATCAAGCAGATCTTGGTCAGGGTAGTTTTGTTCATAATGATTATCTGTTACCAGTTATAGAGGTAGAATAACCTGCTGATATGAAAAAAACATAGGAGTAAACTCATAATGAATAAATATCTATTTTTAATCGTAGGTTTAGTAAGTATGATGCAGGCGCAAGAGTACAAGTCCGTTTTTGACTGCAGTTCAGATAATGCCCGCTTTGTGATGTCACGTATGAACTTGATAGAAAGAACCATGGGTATGATCGAACAAAATGGTGACAAGGCTGACTTTGCCATTACACTGCATGGAGGATGTGTCCCTATGGTCTCAAATGTCTATGATGAAATAGTACCTGATGAGGATATGCCTTATATAAAAATGGCACAGGAGACCATTACACGATTGGCTCAAAAGAAAAAGGTGAAGATCATCGTATGTGCCATGTCATTGAATGCAAATGCGATCGATGAGAAAGAGGTTTTGCCTTTTATCCAAATATCTAAAAATAGTTTTATAGATACGATCGGTTTACAGAATAAAGGTTATGCCTTGATGACATTCAAGTAAATTCATACATCACTTTAAACCCTAAAAGGTTGTAAAGTGCGTACTTTTTATGCTTGAACGATATGCCCTACGAATTTGGACATATTATCCAGGATCTTGTTCCCTTTTCGAAAGCCTAGTCCACAGGCTTCATAGGCATAGAATATACCTGCCTGGTAGGATCGACCCTGTGTATCTGACGGCAGTTCTGTATAGGCCTGGTAGACCATTTTGTGATTACTGTAGTCTCCTTCGATACTCTCACACTCCTGTCCGTTCTCATCCAAGATAGTGACACTGCCACCTTCTCTTCCGAAGACAGGTTTTTTGACCTGTTTTTTCCCTTCTAATGGTTCAAAAGAGCTCTCAAGCAGCAGAGGGTGGTTCGGATAGAGATCCCAGAGGATCTTAAGCAGTCCTTTGCTCTGAAAGAGCAGGGTGTAGGCCGGGTTGAAGATGATGGCTTTTTGGTTTTTGATGATATTGGTCAGAAGCATCGCGAGATCTGACTCTTCCAGTGCGATATCTTCCCATGGAATGAGTTTGAACCAGAGTTCATAGTGCTTATCTTGATAAAAAATACCCTCATCCGCAGAGAACTCTATCTCATCGATGTAGGCAAACTCTGTTTTGTATCCTGCCTCTGTTGCAATATGCTGTAGGAGTCTTACTGTATTTTCCTCTTCGGAATTTCCCTTCACTGAGGTAAAAAGAAAGTGCCACCCGTCATAATGTTCTTCAAATCTGGAGACATCTTCTTCCAGTGTCACTAAACGTTTGAAGTTATCCAAGAGTGCTTCATAGAGTGTATTGAACTGATGTGCTTCTTCAAGACCGTTTTTTTTGAGTATGGCCCATTGTACAATAGCAGTTTCGAACAAGGCAGTCGGTGTATCTGCATTGAATTCCAGAAGTTTTATGGGTTTCCCGTCCACACCTCCGGCCAGATCAAAACGTCCGTAAAGATGCCAATGTACATCATTCTCCCATGAGGCTTTGATCACTTCCACGAGATTAAATGGTATACCGATCTCATGGAAGAGATTATTCTCTATGACGTGTTCGGCTGCTTCGACAACCATGTCATAAAGCGTGTTAGTTGCTTCATAATAGGCTTCAGCTTCCTTTTCAGAAATGATGACCAGTTCATCAGAGATATAGCTCGTGTCATCACGGTCTGTATGCCATACAAAACCTAGTGATTCTAAATAGTCTGTGTCTAATGGTGTGGTTTTTTGTAAATTTAACATCATTTATCCGCCAAAGAAACCGCCGGTACGGCTTGAAGTGCTTTTACTACCGAAAAATCCACTTCTCTTAGCGCTGCTTTTTTTCGCTGCTTCAAAACTCTTTTGACTTCTTGTATAGGTAGAGGGAGATTTGTATCCCGCCTGTCTGTTATTTTGGTAGTTTTGGTTACCAAAAAGCTTGGATCCGATCCAAGAACCAATCACTGCTCCGGCCATACTGGAGAGAAGTATCTCTCCCAGTCCCATACCGCCTTGTTGTGACATTTGAGGATCTTGTGCTTTGGTCAGATTCGAAGTTCCATTGTCAATCTTGGCTGCTTCTTGTGTAATCAGGGCGTCCATTTCAGGCTTGGTCAATATACGTTCAGTTCCATCGAGTTGTTTGAGTACGATACGTGTCTCTTCTGCGGGGAACTCATCTTTGATCTTGTATCTTCCCGGGGCGGTCTCTTCTATAATGACAAAAGCATTTTGTGCTTTTTGTTCCTGTTGCTGCTGGTTATTGCTGAAGCAACCTGTAAGGCCGGTCGCTAAAATAGCACCCAGGCCTGTTGCAGTTGCGATGGTTGAAAGTTTTTTTATATGATTCATACTGTTCCGATATTAATGATTTGGAGAATCATAGCAAAATATCATTAATAGAAAGAAAAAGTCTCAGGGAAGGGGAAAACAGAGAAGGAAGAGGTTCTCTGTTTTAAATAATAAAAGAGT
>JBNLDB010000067.1:0-8396 GCA_050304115.1 Sulfurovum sp.
CGCAGGAAGCACCACATAATCTTTTCCGTCACAGATAGCAAATACAGAAAGCTCATAGCCATCCAGGAACTCTTCCACCACGATACTTGTTCCCGCATCACCGAATGCGTTACCTGAAAGCATTTCACCCGCGGCTTTTTTGGCTTCGTCATGGCTTTGCGCAATGATCACACCCTTACCCGCACAAAGTCCGTCTGCTTTCACTACAATCGGTGCATCAAGTGTCATGATAAAATCATACGCATCCTGCAAGGAATCGGTTTCAATGTACTTTGCTGTAGGCACATTATGACGGGCAAGGAAGTTTTTCATAAAGATCTTGGAACCTTCAAGTTGTGCCGCTTGGGCCGTAGGTCCAAAGATCGTAAGACCTCTCTCTTTAAAGACATCCACAATACCACCTACCAGAGGTGCTTCAGGACCCACTATGGTCAGTTCGATACCTTTGGCTTCAACAAAATCAGCCAATGCAGAAAAATCACTGATCTCCAGGTTCTCACCTAATGTGTCTGTGGCTCCATTGCCCGGTGCAAAATAGATCTTCTCTACATTCTCATCTTTTGTCAATGCCAAACCAATAGAGTATTCTCTACCTCCGGCACCTATTATCAATACGTTCATTTAACATTCTCCGAAAAAGTTTTATTATCACCATAATATGCAGTCTGATTAGTAGGGATGACCATTGTGCGTAGAGGGTTTTGGAAAGGTTTAAAGGTGAACTGCCCAGTTCATCAATGACCTTTCCAAAGTCCTATGCGTGCAAAAATCGTCACTAACAAGACCCGGGTGAGCGTTCTGTGTCAAATCGGCCCTATATAGCCAACGATGCAGGAGAGAGTCTCTCTTTAGGGGATGAAATCTCGCTGACCAAGTCAAGCTCAAATGAAAACATCCGCACACCAAGAGACTACATGTCCCGCTAAGAATAAATGTTGGACCCCAAATACAGTAGTCGCATCACCTAGGCTAAATATATTATAGCCTATTTGGAGTTAGAAATGAGTAAAATCTGCTTTGCTTTTACGATACAAGCATCGATCGACGGTCGATCTGAGACTTCGTAGTTAGCATGAGTCGGCAAATGTTTTTTTGTCGCTTTACCTATAAGGACGGCAGTATAACTTTCATCCCATTCAAAATTTTTCAAGAAACAGTGAATCGTCGAGGGAGATGTAAAGATAATAATGGCATTTTTATCCGGTTTCTCTTTTTCTTCATAACGGATACAGGAAGTCTTATAGATGATCTGTTCCTGAAGGTCTATACCTGCTTTGGCTAAAAAAGTTTTTGCATCAAAAGAGACCTCTTTAGGGCGTAAGTATAAGATCTTTTTATCTTGAAATTGTGTGATGATCTCTTGGCTGAGTGTCTCTGCATAAAATGATTTGGGTTTATAGATCACTTTCCCACCCAGAGATTCTATCTCTTTTGCCGTAGCTTCACCTATGGCAAGAGAAGGATATTTTTTCCATTCAGGGTTTAATACTTCTGCACTCTTGACCGCCTGCTTAGAGGTAAACAGCAGTGTATCACATGTTGAAAGATCTATGGTTGCGGGGATCAGTGAAAAACGTATCATGGGTAGATGTATCGTTCCCTCTCTAGGCAGAGGAGATAAAAGATAGATCATACCATCTGTTTGCATCATGATTACTTTTCTGCCACCCTGGACAAATGCTCACCGTTGAGCATTGCGACATTCATACGTTCATCATCATAGGGGTCAAAGTGCGGGGTAATGATCCAATGCTTATTGGTATCCAGTAAAAAGATCTGGTCTTCTACCTGATCGGCGATACGGTGTGCTTCAAGCAGTAACATATTGGGACGTAAGACCATATGAAACTCTACAAAGTTCGTTGTACCATCCGTACGTGTTCTAAGCCAATGGTAACTTGTTATTTCAGGGTGCTTCGAGAGGATATCTCCAATCTTTTCCACCATATCCGCATCCAGTGCTCGGTCCAAAAGTATCCCTATGCCCTCTTGAATGATCTCATAGGCAGAGTAGATAATATAAAGCCCTATCCCTAAACCAATAATCGCATCAATCGCATCAATACCTGTCAGATATACCAGTCCCAGTGCTAACAAGACAGCAGCATTGCTCCATAGGTCTGTTGTATAATGTAACGCATCTGCTTTGATCACCAGATTGTCTGTTTTCCTTGCAACTTTCAGAAGGTACTTGACCAAAAGATAGGTGATGATGATGGAGAGTGTCATTGCAGCAATCGAAGGTGTGAGGAGTGTGGTCACAGACCCGCTACTTAACTTTTTGACCGCTTCATAAATGATATAGATACCTGACATAGTAATGATCGTACCTTCTATAACCGCAGCAATAGCTTGGATCTTACCTTTACCGTAGTGATACTCATCATCCGGATGCTCTTCTGACTTTTTGATAGCAAAAAAGTTAAACCCGGACACCAACATATCTAAAAGTGAGTCTATAGCAGAAGCAAGTACCGCTACTGATCCGCTTGCTATACCCAAGACCAATTTTAAGATAACCAAAAGTGTTGCAACCGAACTTGATACAAGTGTGGCTCGTTTTTGTGGTGACATTTTCAACTCCTTACTCATATTCATGCTCCTCTTTTTTCTTTCATCATTGTCAACCCATTGAGTGTCAACACCCCCACAGATACCATAAAATACACAATAAGAAGTATCCATAATCCACGACTTACTACATCCAAGAAGGTGAAGAAAAGTGTAATACGATACAGTATACCTAGTAAGACTGTATATTTCACCATGTTATGTAAATGTGTGTAGAATGTAACAATGGTTACTTCACGACAATTATCACATCGGTTTTCAATCGCTTTTTGCTGATGTCTATCCAAGAATGCATAGACAAACTTTAACACATAACGTGACAAAGTAATGATCACAGCGACTCTAATGATAACAAAAAATGCCTCTAACCAAAAACCCTCTGGTATCTTAGCCCACAGTCTAAAGAGAAGTGCTTTAAGACTCATTCCCTCTGAGAGATAATAGCTACTAAACACAAAGGTACCTATGAGCCCGATCCATAATAACACTTTCAGTACAAAAAAAAGAGTGTGTTTGGCTTTCTCTATTTTATCCGGGTGTGTTTCATACAAAGAGGTATTTTTCATCAATCCGAAGGCAAACTGGTAATGCAATTTAAGCATAAAATAGAGTGCTACTACAGCAGAAAGAATCGCACCAAATGCAGACACTTCTTCGTAGAAATTTGGGATGTTCATATATGATGGCCTCAAAGTTAAATGAAAAATGATTTTAACATAGTTAGATTTAAATGGCACGGGAGAGTTTGCCCGTGCGCTAAAATATGAAGAAAATTAAAGTGCTTTTGTCGCTAACGAAGCTACACGTTGTGCGAATGCTCCCTTATCTTTAGGTTCAAGTCCTTCAGAGAGTTTTGCGGAATCCAAAAGTATCCATGAAAGATCGGCAAAGAGCGATTCGTCATCCAGTGTATCGAGTTTTTTGATCATTTCATGGTCAGGATTGATCTCCAGGATCAAAGGAATTTCGGGCATTTCCTGTCCCATTTGAGCAAACATTGCTGCCATGCTTGCCATAGGATCTGAACTATCTTTCAGTACACAGGATGGACTTGAAGTCAATCTTGTAGAGGTTTTTACCTCTTTGACCTCATCACCCAATACCTCTTTGATCTTATCTGTAAGAGATTTAAACTCTTTAGAGATCTCTTCTTTCTCCTCTTCGGTCTTAGAGTCTGGTGCTTCAATCGTTGTAATATCTTTAAGGCTCCACTCTTTATAGGTACCGATCATCGGAGTAACGATACTGTCCACCTCTTTATCATCCATGATAAGTACTTCGATATTTGCCTTTTTATAGGCTTCAAGCAGTGGAGAGTTTCTGAGTACCTTTTCATCATCACCTACGATGTAATAGATCTCTTTTTTCTCAGAATCACCACGGCTCACATACTCTTCAAACGATACAAGACCTTCCTCAGTCGAACTTTTGTATTTGATGATATCGAGCAACAACTCTTTGTTCACATGGTCTGTATAGATACCCTCTTTTATCACTCTATTGTACTGTTCAATAAAAGTATCTGCTTCTTCACCGCTTAGTTTTTTAATGGCTTGAAGTATTTTTTTCGTTGAGTTCTGCTTGATATTCGCCAGGATCCTGTTCTCCTGAAGTAACTCACGAGAGACATTCAACGGCAGATCTTCAGAATCGATGATACCTTTTACAAAACGCAGATACGGTGGCAATAACTCTTTATTGTCATCGGTGATAAATACACGCTTCACATAAAGTTTTACCCCTGCTTCATAATCTGCTCTGTACATATCCATTGGTGCTCTTTTAGGGATATAGAAAAGTGTGGTAAACTCATTGGCACCCTCTACTCTGTTGTGCAGATAGCTTAGTGGTTCATCATCACCGTGTGCCAATGTTTTATAAAACTCTACATAATCTTCTTTTTTTAATTCAGATTTTGGAAGTGTCCATAGTGCAGTAGCCGCATTGATCTGTTCTGATTTCTGGACCATTTTGGTCGTTGCTTCATCCCCTTCACCTTCTGTCTCCTCTTCAGAGTAGTTCAACATGATCGGGTATGCGATATGGTTGGAATACTTCTTGACGACCTCTTGCGTTCTCCACTTATCCAAAAACTCTTTTTCATCCTCTTTGAGCTTAATGTAGATAATCGTTCCATGTGCCTCTTTTGTCACAGGCTTTACTTCATACTCACCGGTACCATCCGTACTGAACATATACGCCTGTTCTTCACCCGCCTTTTTAGAGATCACATCCACTTTGTCAGCTACCATGAACACAGAGTAGAACCCTACCCCGAACTGACCGATAAGGTTTGAATCTTTTTTGGCATCTCCGGTAAGGTTTTCCATAAATGCTTTTGTACCGGACTTGGCAATGGTCCCTAAATGGTCCATCAGATCCGCTTCATTCATCCCTATACCATTATCACCGATGGTAAGAGAGTTATCCTCTTTATCTAATTTAATAAATACTTTTCCAGACCACTCATCCGCTTTAAATTTTTCATCTGTTAAAGAAAGATAATTGAACTTATCGATTGCATCTGAGGCATTGGAGACAAGTTCTCTAATGAAAATTTCCTTATTGGAATAAAGTGAGTGTGTCATGAGCTTTAAAAGTTGCCCAATCTCTGTTTGAAACTGATGTTTTGCCATTGTGTTTCTCCTGTAGTGTATTAATTTGGTGGGATTATAATATATTTTTCTAAATATTACAAGTTTTCTGAAAGAAACTTTAGTGTAAATGACTAAACTATAAATTATTATCATCGTTCTTTTCATGATCTAATACAGTTATGAAAAATTTATATTTAATCAGACATGCAAAATCAGATTGGAGTGATGAGAGTCAAAGTGACTTTGAGAGAGGTCTCAACAAAAGAGGTCAAAAAGCGATCCCTATCATGGCAAAGGCACTCAAAGAGAAAAAAGTCATGCCAGATCTTATACTTTCCAGTTCTGCCAAAAGAGCCCAACTCACAGCTAAAGGTTTGGCTGAAGAGATAGGCTATACGGGGAAAATAAAATATAGTGATGCCCTCTATATGGCAGAACCTCTGGATATCATTTCCATCATTCAAGAGATCAAAGACAAATACGATGATGTATGTATCGTCGGGCACAATCCAGAAACCACTGAATTGACAGACCTCATGCTGGATGACTACATTGACAATGTCCCTACTTTAGGTATTGTCGCTTTGGAACTTCCACTCAAGCATTGGAAAAAATTCAAACCGGAAAAAGCAAAATTAAACTTTTTTATTTACCCTAAAATGTACACATGAGCTTTACTCTTTCCACTCTAGATTTTCTATAGAAAGTTTTTCGTTGGAGAATGGCTCAACGATGACATCTAACTCATCAAGGCTATAGTGTAAAGGAAAACCTATGTTTGAATTGCTGGCTGTACTTTCGAGAATAAAGTATTTCTTTCCGTTGACCCAAAGCCCTTTTGTCTTATCTAATCGTTCATCCTCTATAGCTGTAATGACAAAAATGTGTTTGGGGACCAAAACAAAATAGGCTTCCAAACCTAATGCATGCAGCATAGAAATGAGCAGATTGCTCTTGTCATCACAATCTCCAAAATTTTGCTGTATGGTTTTTTGTGCAGAATACTGCTGAAAAGTGTTGGTTTTATAAGGGATATCAGTTACAAAATTCAATAAAGATTGTACTTTACAGAGTCTGTCGGGACAATGTGCTGTTAATATAAATGCTTTCTCTTGTATCTCTTGGGAAGTTGTGACATAGGATCTGTAGATACCATTGGATGTACCTACATGGGTTCTCTCTACGATACCCATTGCTTTGATGGTACCGTAGATAAAGGCTATAAAAAAAATGGCCATAATAAAAAGAGATAGATTTTTTTTACTTTCGCTTTTCATACAAAAGACACACCCATTGCAGAAAGATTCTCTTACTCTTTTTCAGCTGTTTCACAACCTTGCTTTTGACGCTCTACTAAAAGTTCTACACGTTTTTTCTCTGCATCTCTTAACATTTTCTTTTTGTTACTACTCACTGTAATTCCCGGTACTGGCATTGCTTGAAGCTTTTCTTCTAAATGGAAAGCACTGGTATTGTTTACCATGATCGTAAATTCATATAGTTCGATCAGTTCATTATTAAGAGCATCGCATACATCAGAATTGCCTCTCACTGCCTTTTGGTCAGCTATTTGAGTACGCTCTTTTTGATGCTCTGCCAAAGGTGCTGTCTCTTTTTTCGTTTCCTCACTCAGTTCTTGTGCGTTGTTAGCCTTCACCTTCATTGCCGGTAGAGGCACTGCCGCAGCTTTCTCTTCCACTTTAACTGTATGGGTAGGTATGACTTTGGTCGTCAATGCCTCTGCTTTCATCATTTTTTGATCACTGGATGTAGAGGGTTCAGATACCGGCACTGGTTTATTTACCACTTCCTTTTGATATGCTATATCAGCAGTGCGTACAGGTACAGGTGTTTTACAACTATATTTTTGGCGCTCTGCCGTATACTCAGCATATTTTTTCTTTGCATCTTTTAGCATCTGTTTTCTATTATTACTGACGGTGATCCCCGGTACCGTCAGTGCTGCAGCTTTTTCTTCCAAATGAAAAGCACTGGTATGGTTGACCATCGCAATAAATTCATTCACTTGCATCAGTTTGCTATCGATAGTATCACATGACTCAGATAACAAAGCAGCTTTACTTACCACTGCCATTTGTGCAGTACTTGTATGAATAGAAGATTCACAACCGTATCTTTGATGCTCTGCAGCATATTCAGCATATTTTTTCTCTGCGTCTTGCAGCATTTTTTTTCTATTTGTACTGACCGTGATCCCCGGTACCGTCAGTGCTGCAGCTTTTTCTTCTAAATGAAAAGCACTGGTGTTCTGTACCACTTGGGTAAACCTATCCAACCTCAGCACTTTTGCATCGATCGCAGCACATGGATCAGAAGATAAAGAAGGAGTACCTACTTCAGCCATTTTATCAGCCATTTGACCACTGCAGGCAGTCAACAATGTTACAAAAACAAGAGACGAAAGTGTGTATATAAACCTGTATTTCATAAGAGATTCCTTTAAAAAATATTATAGCCGAAGTACCTCAAATAAACGCTATGGTCTAGAGATATCATTACTGCAAACGCTTTTGGGTCACCTCATCAGGTTCCACTTCACATAACATCGTATCTTGACCACAATGACGGCAGGTAGTTCTGACAGTAAATATATACCAGCCATTTTTGTCTTTCAGGATAGAATTACCGCACTTGGGACAGTTTATGCGGCTCTGAATTATGGCAAAGACCATTGCCACTACCAACTGAAGTGTACTATGGGTATAAAATATTGACAAAATGATAAAAAGACCGACCATGACACCTAAGAGGATATACTTCACGTAAGCGGGAATACATTTCATCATTCTATTTCCTTTTGATTAGTAGATGTACAGAAAGTGACTAAAAATCCCCTTGAAGGGGGATAAAGAGGAGAAAACTACTCCCACTCAATGGTTGCAGGAGGCTTAGAACTGATATCATACACTACCCTGTTGATACCATCAATCTCATTAATAATTCTTCTACTCATACCTTCAAGTATATCATGTGGGATATGTGCAAACGTAGCTGTCATGCCATCGACTGATTCAACCATACGGATACATACCGTATTGTCATATGTACGGTTGTCACCCATTACACCTACAGACTGTACGTTGAGCAGTACAGTAAATGCCTGCCATACTTTGTCATAGTATCCTGTTGCTTTGAGTTCCTCTTGCATGATCGCATCTGACTCACGAAGCAGTCTTAAAGCCTCTTCATTCACTTCACCCATCACTC
>JBNLDB010000068.1:0-8194 GCA_050304115.1 Sulfurovum sp.
TGGAAAAGTACACGGTTGAGCTTATAGCTGTACCACTGCAGATTGGTGATAAAATAATAGCCTATAGCTACAATAAAAAGTGCATAAAAAATAGAATTTAATAGTATCATTTTGAAATTTCCTTACAGTGTTCAGTGATCGCTTTGGCGATAAAATCTTTATGTGTCAAAAAGAAATAATGGTCCCCATCCAGCGGATAGAAAACACTGTTCTCTATGAGCCCTGCTATCTTCTCGCCTGTATAAAGCGGTGTAGCCGTATCTTCTTTGCCCCAAAAACAGAGCGCTTTGCTTTTGCTCTTGGCAAACTCGGCTTCAAAATCCTCATCCACTACATTTTTAAAGGTCTCGTACATCTCATGGCTCATCCCCTGTGCATCCGGTGCCACAAAAAGTTCACGTATCTTCTTCATACCCAAAGGCTTGAGAAGTTTAAAGGTAGCGATCTTCACTTTTACAGACCACGGTTTCACCGTCACAATACCTGCTGAAGAGAGAAGGACCAAGCAAGGTGTGTTCAGCAGTGTAGCGACTTTTCCCCCAAAAGAGTGTCCCATAGCTATGGTAGCTCTGACACCCAAGGCATCTAAAAAAAGTTTTACGATATTTGCATAGTCAGCGGTAGTCAATATCATCTCATTGGTACTCTTCCCAAATCCCGGCATATCCAGGTAGATATGTTTGTAGCCGGGCAAAGTATTGGCAAAAGCCTGTTTCATGATCTCTTTATTGCTTCCCCAACCGTGAAGTACGAGCAGTACCTCATCTGGTGCAGGGTTCACTAATTCATAAGCGAGTTTAAAAGTCTGTCCTTTGTAGCGTATCTCTTTAGATGCCATGTTTCACCGTTTATTTTGAATTGAATTATTTTAACATAAAGGTACTATCCATTGGCTTCATCTATATCATGGTATCAATTTTCATTTTAGAGTAGTGTGTACCTTGTTGTAAATACCTTCACTGCTGACAAGTCAATAGATAAAAACTGGTTCCAGATAAAGAAACAATCTATATCAATCGGATCAAAGATAGTGCTACTTCTTGTTAGCCAGAGGAGCGCACCCATTAAGGATCTCTTTTCGTGTGGATTCTATAATCGACTGCCTTCCAACATCATCTGTCACAGCCTTTTCTATCACTCTTAAAGCCTCTTTTTGTCTACCTATACGACATAGAAGATCAGCCAAATTGTTAAGTGCCATAGGATGTGTCGGTTCAAGAGACAAGAGTTTACGGTAGCTATCTTCCGCTTTAGTGAACTGATGCGCATGATAATAGGCATTGGCCAGTGCAAAATAGGTATCGATATTTTTAGGCCAACGCTGCAATGCAGATCTATAAGCAATGATAGCATCATCCCTCATGCCTGTTTTTTCAAGATCATACGCAGCACGCAAAAAGACTTTCGGTGAAGCGGATACAGGCAGCTGATCAGGCGGAAGCAGCACAACGCCCCAGTTACCGCTCCGTTTCCAGAGTGCCGTAAATGTAGAGATGGACATTGCTTCATTCGGACGATCCGAATAATGCATCAAAACAGTTTGATTCTTTTTATCATATCCTGTCACAGGTGCATAATGCCAGAGCGGATACCATGAGTAACCGCGGTTCAGCAGTACGATGACAGGATGTTTTTGCTCCAGTTCTCTAAGAAGTGTATCAAACGTTGGTTCCAGAGAATAGACGAGCAGACCATTGGCCCTTGCAGTGGATATAAGTTCTACCTGCAACGTACCACCTTTTGAGGGAATCAATGTCCGGTCATCCAGTTCATTCCGTGATAAACGTGGGACAAAAGATGTTGTTCTCTGCCAATACGAAGAGACCATCTCGATGGATGTAGCGCCGCATAGATCAGAACGTGGAGGGACAAAAGGAACGTTTATCATTGAAGAAGCATAGTGCTTGCCTGAAGGCGAAAGCTCTTTGGATGTACAGCCGCTCAGTAGTAACCAAGCGGAGAGTACCAATAGTAAGGAGAGGTAGGTGTTTGGTCTCACATTAACGAAGTGAACGTGTAAAACCAAATACTTTTGTAAGTCCGAGAATATCAGTGATCACCAAAAGCACAAAAACAAAAACAACCGCACCGATCAAAGAACCCACTGCACTGCTTCCAGCTGGCATTGTGTCTATCTTATGAGCGATTTGTGATGCCTCTTCATCTGTCATTGAAGCAACTCTCTCTTCGATCATTTTCGGATCAACATCCATCTGTTCCAATATTTTGGCTACATCGTCACGTGCAGTAAATTGCATGACCTTCTCTTTTGGAGACAGTGTTACCGGGTGCTCAAAAAGTGCTTCTGTGGAAGCCATCTGTGCCCACGAAGTCTGAGTCAACAGTAAAATACTTAAAATGACCGATAAAAAAAGTTTTGAAATGCGCATGATAATCCTCTTTGGTATGAATTTTGATCTTTGAAAGATTCTAATTATATTCATGTTAAATGCACCTTAATATTTTCATACTAAAGAGGAGGTATGCGTGTTAGTTTTTCATAGTGTATCTCTTTGAAATACATATTTCATTATACATTTTGAATTGAATGATTTTAATCTTTAGGCATCTTATTGTAAACCTGTACCTATTTCAGAGATAGACTATAGGTATCTATAGCCTGTACTCTATAATAATCTCTTACTGTACACCATACTCAGTGGCATCGATCTCTTCAATAAACTGTTTAATATGGAAAGTAACAAGGTTTGCTATATCATCCGGTGTCTTTGATAGATACTGAGATCCGATACGTACATTTTGGTTCATGATATGTGTTCCGCCAGACGCATACTTCACATGTATATAAGGATCCTTAGCGACACCATAAGGGTCTGTTTCATTTGATTCTTCAGGGATACAACATTCAAGCTCAATATCCGGGTTGGCCATTGCATTATGCACCAGTTCTACCACTTTTTCCAGTTTCTTGTTATTTTCTATTTTTTCTTTTTCAATTTTTTCTGGATTCGTCACAAGTGCTAGAAGGTTTTCTAGTTTCTCTTTCACTTCTTTTATCAGTACAGTTTCATCTGGATCATTCAGAAGTAATACAATTTCTTCCAGTTTCTCTTGATATACTTTTTCCATGATTATTTCTCCTAGAATTTTCTCGCTCATCATCATCAGTGATCAGCATTACTTTTACTATGAATGAAATACGAATCTAAAGTCGTATCTTATTCACACCTCTAGCCCATTTCTAAATTGTATCACAAAAACTTAAATTATTAAAATAAAAAATACAAATAGTTTAGAATAAATATTAATGAATTAAAATGCCATCTATTCAGTCTTCAAAGAGGTATGGCATTTTCATTTCTTTACATAGGGTAGGTTACCTTGAAAGAGGTAAAGTATAAGAAAAGAGAAAAAAAGATGAAAAGGGTATCTGCTAAAACCAGCCATACCTTCCCATCATCTCATTTTAGAAGTTAAGTCTTTGTGTCTTGTCAAAACCATAAATATCGTTAAATACCATCAGTTCCCCACACTCATCTACATACGTCGTCAAGTATGCCGTATGTACAGGCAACTTCTTGGTCAAACCCATATGATGTGTCTCTAAAGAGTCATACCACTCTTTGACCTCTTCACTGCTCTTGTCGGTATAATTTTTTGAGATATGTTCCAACATCGCGACCGGCTTCTCAAGTCTTACACATCCATGGCTGTAAGTACGGACTTTACGTTTAAAGAGGCTTTTTGCCTGAGTATCATGCATATAGACAGAATGTTTGTTCGGGAAGATGAACTTGACACGTCCTAAGCCGTTCTTCTTTGAAGGGACTTCTATAAACTTATAGGTCATCTCTTCTTTATCCTTCTCTTCCAACAGATAGGCTTCCCAATCTACAGAATTCTGATCTACCTCTGGCGTTTTGAGATCATAAGATTTACGTATGACCATATTGTGGCTTACCAAATAGTTTGGATCTTTCAAGAGTTTGGGGATCACTTCCTTTCTGGCAATACTGTCAGGCACACCCCATTGCGGATTCAGTGTTACATAAGAGAGATCTGCAGAAAAGATCGGTGTTTGCATTTTTCTTTGTCCCACGACAACCGCCATAGTCATAGCTGTACCATTTTCATCGATCAAACGAACCGTATACTCAGGGACATTGACCAACGCATAATTGTCCCCTAGACCCGGCTTCATCAGCTTCAATCTTTCCATGTTAAGTCGAATTTTACGCAGTGTTTTTTTGGAAGTGTTTTTATCACCTCCTAAAAGCTTATACCTTTTTTGAAGATCAAAAAACTGTGCATACTCAGGTACATAGGGTTTTAGTATTGCTTCTATACTCTGTCCCGCTTTGAGTTGTCTCATGATGTCCGATGCTTTCACCTCTTGCAAGTATGTTTCATAATAGGTTGCGATCTTCTGCTCTACTCTTTTCTCTTGAGATGCATTGAAACTTTCCAGATCTATACAACCATTGGCAAGGTTCTTGGCATATGACACAAGTAACGTGGACATCAGTTTGGAGTTTTCACTCTCTTTCACTTTCTCATAGAGTGCTTGCTGATTACATATGGAAGCATATTTGTCGGTTTCCAATATCGCTAAAAACTCTTCTTTTTGAGAAGGCTGCCACCCCTCTGCATCAGGTGTTTCCACACCACATCCACTCAATACAAGCGCTGATACTCCCGAAAGTATCAACATCAACATTTTTTTCATTCTAAATCCCCTAACATTTAAATTCAAAAAATAATATGCAATAATCGTGTTAAATTTGTGTTAATCCTATTATCATTGCACAATGCCTCTTATGGATTCATTGCTTCAGAACATTATCATTTACAAAAATGTTCTTGATAAATGTTTGGCACAACTATAAGCACTTGAAAATGCCCACTGAAAATTGTAACCTCCAAGTCTCCCTGTGACATCCAAGACTTCACCTATAAAGTAAAGTCCATCCTCTTTTTTACTCATCATGGTGCTGCTGTCCACTTCAGATGTCTCCACTCCACCCTTAGTAACCTCCGCTTTGGCATACCCAAAGGTTCCTGCAGGAGAAAGACTATAATGACTTAATGTTTGAAGTGTTTCCAGTTCTTGTTTTGTACACTGATGAAAAGGTTTATCTTCGAGCTGAAATTGTAGCAAAAATGCCTTGGTAACGCGCTTTGGCATAGGCAAAAGTGAAGAGATCTGTTTTTTACTTCCATTTACGCTCTTCCATGAAAAATGGGGTAAAAAATCGATCTCGATCTTCCCTTTCTCCCAGTATAGAGAAGCATCCAGTACGGCAGGTCCGCTCACCCCCTTATGTGCAAAAAGCAGGCTACCTTCACACACTTGATCCCCTACCTGTATCTTCACATCCGTCGAAACTCCGGAGAGTTCTTTAAAAAAGAATTGCTCTTTTTGAACCGTAAATCCTACCAGAGCCGGTGCTGTCCTCACTATTGTATGTCCAAATGATTCTGCTATCTCGTACCCTATACTGCTTGCACCGATCTTAGGATAACTCAACCCACCCGAAGCGACCACTACTGCTTTTGCCGTATGTGTCCTTTTGTTCGTCTTGACATAGAAGATCTCATCCCGCTTTGTGACTTCCAGAACTCTCTCGGAGAGACAAAGTGTCTGTTTCTTGCTCTCTTTTAAAAAAATATCCAACAACTCTTTCGCAGAGTCTTTACAAAAATACTGTGTCTCTTTCCTCATTACAGGGTGCAGATTTTGTCTCTCAAGCCATCTTAGAAGTGCTTTTTCATTGAATTTTTTTAGGGGTTCTTGCACAAAGTTTGTATCACCAAGGAAGTACTGTGCTCCCATACGACTATTGGTAATATTACATTTCCCTCCACCCGAGACAAGTATCTTCGCACCTAGCTTTGGATTGGACTCTATGATGGCAGCAGTATTTTTAGGTAGCAAAGAGGCAAGCATCAGTGCACTTGCCCCTCCCCCTATAATGATGAGTGTATGATCCATGGCGCGTATTATATCCTATTCGTACCATAGATATACCCACAACTACACAGACACTACACAGACAGATATTACAATACGCATAAAAAAGGTCTTTTATGAAAAAAATCATTGTTCTACCACTCCTCATTGCTACTATGACATCTCTCTCTTATGCTGCTGAAAAGTATGATACAAAAGCATTCCGTACTGTACAAAAACTGTGTACCTCCTGTCATGGTACACCATTTTATATGGCCAAACAGATAGATGAGGATGACTGGGATTTCTATTTTGAGACCCCCGGTAAACTTGAAAAGATACATAAAGAGAAACCAGAAGCACTTGCAAGTCTAAAAAATTCACTGTTCCAGAAGCGTAAAAAGCGTCTTTTGAAATTCTTTATCGACAACTCCAAATTTTCCGGTGCCGTCAATGGCTGTGATGCAAACTTCTGCGGGACAGTGCATTAGTAAATACTCATTCATATTTTTGTACTGTAGTATCAAAAAATATGAATGAAACTTCCAGTAATCGATAAAAATTTACTGTAAAATGAAAAAAACATCTCACATTATTTCTTATTCGTTATTTGTTAACCATTCCAAGTTAAGATATTTCATCTAAATATCTAAAGGTCACCAATGTCCATTCCCAACACAAAGCAAAATCGCTTTTCATTCCTGCTATTAATGATTGGAATATTTGTTACGATCAGTTTTATTACCAGAACTATTTTGCTTTTTACAGATCTTATAGAGGTTGATATAGGGTTCATCTCTCTACTTAAACTCTATGGCGTGGGATTGTTTTATGACCTGGTAGCTTCTTTTTATTATATTATCCCTCTGGTGGTCTATCTGATCCTGATCCCTAATAGACTCTTCAACATGAAAATACATAAGATCATTTTCCTCTCATTCTTTTTTGCAGCAATGTATCTGTTGATCTTCAATGCTGTCTCAGAGTGGTTTTTCTGGGAAGAGTTTGGGAAAAGATTTAACTTTATTGCTGTTGATTATTTGGTCTATACCCATGAAGTGATACACAATATCCTGGAATCCTATCCTATTCCGCTTTTGGTCTCAGTGATTTTGGTGATCAACACTGTCGTATTTTTCTTTATCCTTAAAAAAAGTCCGTTTATCACTAAAACATTCGGTGGTGATCATACCTTCTTTCAAAGGGTCAAGACTGGTCTACCCTTTTTACTTCTCCCGATACTCTTTTTTAATGTGTTGGAAGCACAAAATCTCTCCAATGTATCCAACAATCAATACAACAATGAATTGGCAAAAAATGGATTTTATTCACTCTTTTCTGCGTTTAGAAATAACACATTGGACTATGAAGCATTTTATCAAACCAAAGATACCAATGTTGTGATGGAAGATTTGGATAGCTTGGAACACTTTAATGACAAACATCTCAAAACGGTACACAATAGCGATAACAATGAACTCAAATATAATGTGATGCTGATTATGGTGGAAAGTCTGAGTGCGGAGTATATGGGTGCGTTCGGTGATGACAGAAAGCTCACACCTCATCTTGACAAATTAGCGCAAAAATCACTCTTTTTCAATAATCTCTATGCAACAGGTACAAGAACCGTAAGAGGTATGGAAGCCGTTACCCTCTCTATTCCTCCTACACCGGGGAGAAGCATTGTAAAACGACCTGACAACCATGATATGTTCTCCACAGGATTTGTCTTTAAAGAAAAAGGATATGACAATAAATTCATCTATGCAGGGCATGGATATTTTGACAATATGAACGACTTCTTCTCCCATAACGGATTTGATGTGATTGATCGAATGGATTTTAAGGAAGAAGAGATCAGTTTTGCCAATGTCTGGGGGGTCTGCGATGAAGATCTTTTTGCGAAAGCGATGAAGGAATCCGACAAATCCTATCAGAAGAATAAACCATTCTTTAATTATATCATGACCACTTCAAACCATAGGCCTTATACCTATCCGGACAGAAAGATAGATATACCTTCACACACAGGAAGAGATGGCGGTGTAAAATACACGGATTATGCCATTCATGATTTCTTGGAAAAAGCAAAATCCAAACCTTGGTTCAAAAATACGATCTTTGTGATAGTGGCAGACCATAATGGAGGAAGTGCGGGGAAAAATGCACTTCCGCTTTGGAGATACAAAATTCCTCTGATCGTCTATGCCCCGGATATTATCAAACCAAAGGTCATCAGCAAACTCTCTTCACAGATCGATACCATGCCTACACTTTTTG
>JBNLDB010000069.1:0-8060 GCA_050304115.1 Sulfurovum sp.
GTTCTCAAGGGAATGTATACACTCAGTTATAACGGCACACCTGTTGAGGTGATGCCAAAAGAGGGTGATAGAATCAGTTCGGTAATCCCATTTTCCCCGGGTTGAGTATATTGTTCGGGTCAAAAGCCTGTTTGATACTCTTGAAGAGATCAAGCTCTACCTCATTGAATGCGATGTTCATGAACGGTGCTTTGCTCGTACCGATACCATGTTCACCACTGAGTGTCCCTCCCATCTCTACCACAAGCTCAAATATCTCTTCTATCGCCTGGTGTCCATCATGAAGCTGTTGTTCATCCGAACCGTCAACCATGACATTGACATGGATATTCCCGTCACCAGCATGTCCGAAACATGGTACCTTGAAGCCATATTTTTCCCCTACAGCATAGATACGCTCTAGTGCTTCAGGCAGCATACTTCTTGGGACAGAGATATCTTCATTGAGTTTTTTGCTTCCAAAGATCGTGATAGATGGAGAAGCATTACGTCTTGCATACCAAAGTTCATCTCTCTTTTGGGCATCATGTGCAATGATGAAATCCTGGGCACCATTCTCTTTAAATGATTTTTCCAGGGTCTCCAGCTGAAACTCTACCTCTTCTATGACATTTCCATCGACATCACCGATGAGCAGTGCACCTGCATCTTCTGGCAGTTTGATGCCCAGTTTCTCTTTGAGTGCCTGTACCACGAGGTCATCCATGAACTCCATCGCCACGGGGTTCGCACCTGCTGCAAGCGATTTGAACACGGCATTCATCGCATCATCCACAGAAGGGAAGATACCCATATAGGCTTTGGTAAATTTAGGTTTAGGAATGAGCTTGAGCGTGATCTCTGTTATGACAGCTAGCGTTCCCTCACTTGCGATGAGGATACCAGCGATGTTATAGCCGGCCACATCCTTGATGGTACGTTTCCCTGCACGGATGATGTCGCCGTTCGGACGTACGGCACGAAGTGCCATCACATAGTCTTTGGTAAGGCCGTATTTTGCCGCACGCATGCCTCCTGCATTCTCGCTGACATTTCCGCCAAGGGTCGAGTACTGTTCACTGGCAGGATCGGGCGGATAGAAGAGTCCCACTTCTTCAACCGCTTTTTGCAGGTCCATATTGATCACACCCGGCTGCACAACGGCTACCATGTTTTCCATGTCGATCTCAAGGATTTTGTTCATATGCTTTTCCATACCCAAGGTGATACCGCCCTGAGACGGAAGTGCACCGCCTGTAAATCCTGAACCTGCGCCTCTTGGTGTAATGACGATCTGATGTTCGTTACAGTATTTGAGAATGGCACTGACATCCGCTTCATCTCTTGGAAAGATAACGGCTTCAGGCTCATAGCGTGTGCGTGTAGCATCATAAGAGTATGCGATGAGGTGTGCTTTGTCACTGTAGACATTCTCTTTCCCGACAAGTGTTTCAAAATATTTTATATGTTTTTTATCTAACATGATTGACTTCCATTATAAAGATTTCATTGTATTGTAATAGTTACCCTCAGCATCACTGCCGAACCATCCTGAATCAAGTGATTTCAAACGCATATAAAAGGGGAATGACCCTTTGGAAGGAAGATCTGTCATTGACTGTTCAGAGACGATCTTTGAAGAAATAGGGTCTAACAGTACAGCAGAGTTTTTGCGTACGATATAGACAAGGCCTACCTGATATTTTTTTGCAAAACGTGCAAGGTTTTCTCTTGTGGGTTTCTCTTCTCCTTCGACAGAAAGATAGAGGGCAAAAAGATCCGGATGTATCCATTTTTTATCGTGTTCAGAGGTGATCTTTGCATAAGTATCTGCATCAGGAGCTAAAAGAAGCACATTGTTATAAAGGTATCCGCCAATGACCTTGTCTTTTACTGAAATGGGTGTTTTGATGGTAGGAAGCTCATCATGATGGAGGATGTCTTTACTGACCAATGCCACGGATTGATTCGCTGAAGTTTGGGCAATGCGACTTGTGATTGCTGTCAGGTTATTGCCATAATTATGTATTACAACACCACTCATACCATCGACAGGGAATTGTTTGTTGAGTGTAATGGTATCTCCTTTTACAGATTTGACAGAAGTGTACACTGTTTGAGGAAAAAAACCTGCAACCAGCGGTAAAGAGAGTAGAGTGATAAGAGCTATTTTGCGCATAGCGGTCCTTTAAGTGTTAAATAATGGTATTGATTATACAAACAATATAGTAAAAGTTTATTGATGTTTGTAGTGTAGCAGGTAGATTAACCTACTTAAGTTATAATAATATCCAACTAAGCAGTAGGGATAACGGTAGCGAATGGGAAGTCTTAAAAAAATAGTGGTAGGGATCTTGATATCAAGTTCCTTATTTGGTGCGAAGGTGACACTTGGACATTGGGAAAAAGGGAAAACATTTTCAGAGTATTTAGATTCTAAAGATATCTCCAAAGAGATACTTAGTGATATTTCAAAAACAGATCTTCAGTTCCTCTCAGATATCGAGGGGCATCAACTCTTTTATGAATTGCAAGACAACAACGGTACGCTTGAACAGGCATTGATCCCGATAGGGGAGGAGATGCAGATAAGACTAGCCAAAGCGCACAACAGTGATGTGTACAACTTCGATATTATCCCTATAGAGTATAAAGAGAAAGAACACGGTGCCACAGTTACGATAGAAACAAATCTTTATACAGATGTAAACAATGCATTGCATCATCATGCACTGGCAGATAAAATAGGCCAACTGTTTAAAGGTGCGGTAAACACTAGAAAGTTTCAAAAGGGAGATACAGTCTCTTTCATCTATTCGCAAAAGACAAGAATGGGTCAACCGCATACTATGCCCTATGTGAAAATAGCTTTGCATGAATCTAGAAAGAAACGGCAGTTTATCTATGCAGATGAAGATGGCTATGGCTACAAGAGTACGAAAAAGTCTCAAGCCTATACGGTAACAGGCAAAGAAAAAGTGACCTATACCCGAAGGGTACCGATACAAAGCAGTGCTTCTACTTTTGGCATGCCTTTACGTCATGTACGTATCACTTCCTCCTTCAGCCATAGAAGATACCACCCGATATTGAAACGATACCGCCCGCATCATGGTACAGACTTTGGTGCAAGAAGGGGAACACCGCTTCTTGCGGTCAATGCAGGGAAGGTCAGTTTTTCCGGCCGTATGAGAGGGTATGGCAAAGTAGTAAAGATCAAACATCCTGGAGGGTATGAGTCACTCTATGCGCATCAGAGCCGTATACGTGTTAAAAGAGGAGAACGTGTAAAGAAAGGCCAGATCATAGGATATGTAGGAAGTACGGGGCGAAGTACAGGCCCACATTTACATTTTGGACTTACGAAAAATGGAAGATGGATAGACCCGATGAAGGTACTTCGTAAGCAGTCGATCAAAGATACCGTTTTGAAAAAAATCACTGAATATAAAGATGTGACTAAAACAAAATACAAAAAAGTTGTGATCAAGAATGCAAAAGAGAATGAAGAAAAACTTTTGGCATACCTTAAAGAAAAAAGTGCACCTTTTGTATGGGATGGATATGAACAAACAAGTATGGGAGTAGAAGATGGGAAACAAGATCAAGGACTTTAAACTTCAGCCTTTGGTCAATGCCAAATTTATATCCACAGCATTTGCTACCTATGAACAAGAAGGTATCCAAAAATCATGGGAGATCGTTGAAGCACATGACAGTGTGGCTATTCTTATCTACCATAAAGAAAAGAGATCATTTGTTTTGGTAAAACAGTTCCGTCCTGCAGTGTACGTGAATAATAAAAACGGCATGACCGTAGAGCTGTGTGCAGGTATCGTAGATAAAGAACTTTCTCTGGTAGAAATTGCAAAAGAGGAGGTAGAAGAGGAGTGCGGCTACGATATTCCCCTTTCAAATATCGAAAAGATCACCTCTTTTCATACTTCAGTGGGCTTTGCAGGGAGTAAACAGACACTTTATTTTGCCGAAGTCGAGGAGCGTATGAAAGTGAGTGAAGGCGGTGGTGTGGACCATGAGCAGATAGAAGTTGTCTACCTGCCTACGGAGGATGCCAAAAAACTTCTTTATGATGAGAACATCGCAAAAACGCCGGGCCTCATGTTTGCATTCATGTGGTGGTTTGAGCGACATTAAATCCAAGTTGATTCGTATCAATAGCAGTAAAAGAAACTTAGTCACAATACCTTTTGAGTAAACAGCCATACTCTTCTATACGTCTGTCTCGTAAAAACGGCCAGATATCACGTACTTCTTTGGTCCGGGCATGTTCGATCTCTGCATAGAGGATCATTTCGCTCTTGTCATCCGCATGCACTAGCATCTCTCCTTGTGCACCGCATACAAAAGAGTTCCCCCAAAAACGTGTACCGGCCATCACACCGGCACTGTCCGCTTCAAAGCCTACACGGTTACAGCTTATTACCGGTAACCCGTTTGCAATAGCATGAGAGCGTTGTATGGTGATCCAGCTGTCAAGTTGTCTGGCTTTTTCCTCTTCACTGTCCGCTTCAAACCACCCGATCGCAGTAGGATAGATAAGTATCTCTGCCCCTTTGAGTGTCATGGCACGCGCTGCTTCAGGATACCACTGGTCCCAGCAGACCAGTACACCTAACTTTCCTACAGACGTTTGGATAGGTTCAAACCCAAGGTCTCCCGGGGTAAAGTAAAACTTCTCATAAAACCCGGGATCATCAGGGATATGCATTTTACGGTATTTCCCTGCAACAGAACCATCTTTTTCAAAGACCACGGCCGTGTTATGGTAGAGGCCTGCTGCACGTTTTTCAAACAGTGAAGTGACCAACACAACACTGTGCTCTTTTGCAATATTCCCCCAAAATATGACATCAGATTCAAAATGGGCGGCATAATCAAAAAATTTTGTATCTTCACTTTGACAGAAATACTCTGTCTGGTGAAGCTCCTGTAGGATAACAAGTTCTGCACCGTTCTGTGCAGCTTCCTGTATCTTCTCTATGGTGACTTTAAGGGTTTGTTCCTTGCTGCCATGGTAGGCTTGTTGGATCAGTGCTGTTTTCATAAAAATCCTTTTTAATAGACTATCTGCATCGTAGAACAGTGCAGACTCCCGCCTTGTTCTATCAGTTTTAAACAATTGACAGGGATGATCTCTCTGTCCGGAAACACTGCTTTGAATATCTCTCCCACTTTTGTGTCATTTTCATCATCGTAAGTAGGGTAGATCAGTGCATCATTGGTAATCAGAAAGTTGGCATACGTTGCAGGCAGCCTCTTGTGCTCCTCAGTGTATTTTGCTTCACACATAGGAAGCGGGACCAATGTATAGGGTTCCCCCTCTGTCGTGGTGAAACCCTGCAGTTGTGCTTCCATCTTTTGTAGTGCTTCGTAATGTTCATCTTCTTTGTCTTCACACTTGACATACATAATGGTCGTCTTGTTGACAAATCTGGCCAAAGTGTCTATATGACTATCTGTATCATCGCCGGCAAGATACCCATGGTCCAGCCATAGAACTCTTTGTGCACCCAGGTAGGTACGGAGTTTCTCTTCGATCTCTTGTTTCCCCAGTCCACCGTTTCTATTCGGGTTGCAGAGGCAGGTAGAGGTAGTGAGTATCGTACCATCGCCATCACTCTCTATGGAACCCCCTTCAAGCACGAAGTCGATCGTTTCAAGAGGTGTAGTGCCAAGGTAGCCTTTTTTGTGTAAATCAGTGTTGACAGCATTGTCAAGAGAGGCTTCAAATTTACCGCCCCAGCCATCAAAGGTGAAGTCAAGCAGTTTAACTTCATCATTCTCTTTGATACTGATGTAACCGTAGTCACGTATCCAGGTATCATTGGTGGGTATCTCTATGAAAGTCATGTTCCGTGTAGAACAGAACATCTTTGAAATTTTTTCTTTGTCTTTACAGATAATGTAAACCGCCTCTCCATAAGCGATAGCCTGAGCAATACGTATAAACGGTGAGAGACTGGCTTCCAATTCTGCCGCGTTATCGGGATTATGCCAGTCTGTCTCTTCATGAGGAAAGGACAACAGTACAACCCGCTGTTTTTCCCATTCTGCGGGCATCACCACTTTTAGATCTTTTTGCATTATGTCCCTTATTTATTATCTATTTTGGTATAATCTCGTCATGGCATTTATTAAAATAAATAAACAAAATTTCTATCATAATCTTAACCAAATTGCACTAAAAACTGGCTCAGTTGAGAAGATTGCGGTCGTCCTTAAAGACAATGCATATGGTCACGGACTGGAACTGATGGGTAGACTGGCATCAGAGTTCGGTATCAAACATGCAGTGGTACGCAAAACAGCAGAAGCAGAAAAGATACGATCCCTCTTTGAAACGATACTGATACTTGGTGACAGTATCATAAAAGATGAGAAGTTCTCTTATACGATCAATACTTTAGAGGATATTAAAAAAGCGCAGAAAGGTGCAAAAGTGGAACTCAAAGTAGATACGGGTATGCACCGTAACGGGATCGCTCTGGATGAGATGGATGAAGCATTTGCTTTAATCGAAGCACAAGGACTACACCTTGTAGGGGTGATGACGCATTACCGCAGTGCGGATGAACTCAGTTCTGAATTTTTTTGGCAACAAAAGCAGTTTGAGAGAGTCAAAGAGAGAGTCAAAGAGGCCGGTTTTACGAATGTAAGAGTACATTCGCATAATAGTGCGGCTATTCTTCGTACGAAGAGTTTTGATGAAGATCTGGTACGTGTGGGCATAGGTATATACGGATACAGTGAATTACCGGATAGTTTTGATGGTGCAGCATTACGTCCTGTGATGTCCCTATATGCCAAAAAGATCTCGACCAGAGCACTGAGAGCCGGTGAACGACTGGGATACGGAGGGGATTACACCGCTGTACAGGATATGACGGTATCTACCTATGATCTAGGCTATGGCGACGGATGGTACAGAGGAGACAGTGCTCAACCGTATGTAACAGGTGAGGGATTGCCTGTATTGGGACGTGTTTCTATGGATTCCATCTCTCTTGAGTCAGACAAAGATGAAGTATGTGTGATGTCCGATGCACAGGCGGCGGCAAAACAGTTTGGGACCATTTCTTATGAAATCACTACAGCCTTATCTGCGGAACTACCAAAAGAAGTGATTTAAATTTTGTGAACTTCTGGAGATATCGGTATGCCGATATCACTTTAGTTTACTTATTTGCTATAAATTGTTCTCCAATTGATTTAAACGCATCATCTTCAACCATTTGTTCCCCGCCCTCTATAAACAACATGTGTTGAAATTTAATTTCCTCTAAACGAGAATTCAATTCATCAATCGAAATAGGGTCTCCTTTTTTACATTCACACACTGTTCTAATCACCCCTCCCATTGTGATAGGTTCTTTATTCTGAAGCTGACGAGTACATAAAATATCTATGTCTTTGTTTGTCCATATAGTTTCATTAGGGTGAGGAGCATGATGTCTGATAGCATAGTCATGGAAGATACAAGTAGATCCCGATAAACTCTTTTTACCCACCGGTATACCATTAAATACATCAACATAAAACTGCTCCCAGACGGCATATCCATGTCTGTTAGGATTTGTTTGTCGCGTTAGCTGTGAAGAGAAATGTGACACTTTAGGCATGTGGTTCGGTTTATGGTAATCCCAATTGGTTCTGCATGTTTTAGCCTCAAATAAGCAGATTTTGGCCTTTTTCAAATTGTGATCCACTAAAACAATGCACGCATCAACACCCCATGCTTGTTCATGAAAGCTGGGTAATTTTTGTGAAAATGTAGTGGCTCTTAAAGGATAGAGGTTTGTATTAATAAAACGTCTGATCTGTGATGTTAAATTTGAAGTATAGTCATTTTCATCGACTACATATTGCATAGCGAAATCAGTTCTGATCTGAGCATCCACATTGTTAATGAGTAATTCTATATATTTTCGTGTATTCGCATCGAATAATGCCATTTATAGCCTTTTTAATTTTGGTTACTTTACCATGATTGGTGTCATAGATATGTCATATTCGTGTTATGTAGAAAAATAAAGTATTGTAATGTTTCATTTTGTTATCTG
>JBNLDB010000070.1:0-7917 GCA_050304115.1 Sulfurovum sp.
AGAAAAGATAATATTGGGGCATAAATGAGACATAATCCTTTTATCTTAGGTGGTGAAGAGATACCTAGAGGTACACAAAGACGTGTAGAGATAGAGTTGCCAAGTTTTTACGGTACACCTACGTCTCTTACAGCCTATGTGATCCGCGGTAAAAAAGCGGGTCCAACGGTTTTCATTAGTGCAGCCATTCATGGAGATGAACTCAATGGTATAGAGATCATCCGTCGTCTTCGTCAGCTGCATTTGCTTACCAAACTTAAAGGTACATTGATACTTGTTCCTATCGTGAATATTTACGGAGCCATAAACCTTTCGAGGTATTTACCTGACAGACGTGACCTGAACAGAAGTTTCCCCGGTCATTCCAAAGGAGCACTTGCCTCACGTCTGGCAAAGACCTTTTTTGATGAGATCGTATCCCAATGTGATCTGGGGATCGACCTGCATACGGCCAGTATCCATAAGGACAATCTCCCCCAAGTGCGTACCAATGTCAACAATGAACATACTTTGAGTCTTGCCTATGCATTTGAAGCACCTGTGATACTGCATTCGGAATTAAGGGATGGATCTTTACGTGCTGTAGCACAAGATAAGGGGATACCGATCTTACTGTATGAAGCTGGAGAAGCTTTGAGACTGGATGAAAAATCCATTAAAATCGGGGTAAAAGGCATTATCAATGTACTCAGAGCCAACGAGATGCTGCCGGTGCGTGTCAAAAAAAGCAGTCGTATCAAGCCTGTGTTGACAAAGAACAGTAAATGGATACGTGCGCACGAAAGTGGTATGATACAGACCATTAAACAATTAGGTGATGTGGTCGAAGAGGGGGATATCATCGCACGTATTCATTCATTGTTTAATGATCAAAGCTATGAAGTGGCGGCACCATTTGATGGTATTATCATAGGAAAAACACAAATTCCTCTTATCCATGAGGGGGATGCCGCGTTTCATATCGCAGCACTAAAAGATATTCAAATCGCTGAAGAGCGCATGGAACCTTTCCATCAGGATGAGACTCTGATGGAGATTCCCATGGTAGATGAGAGGATCGTTTAAAGATGACTATATTGATACTTAGGATAGTGAGATGCATGAAGAGACCATAGAAAAACTGCGTAAAGAGAATGAAGCTTTACGGCAAACTCATACGGAAGCTGATCTCTATTATGCCAAGATGAAAGAGTTGGAGATATATCAGGCACAGTTGGTCAAACTACTCACTCGCATAGAGGAGAGGTCCCAGAAGGTGATCGTACTCTTTGAGGGAAGAGATGCGGCAGGAAAAGGAAGCCTTATAGGGAGTATCTCCCAGTATCTGAACCCTAAGCACTGTCGTTCTGTTGCCCTTGGTAAACCTACAGATGAAGAGAGATCACAATGGTATTTCCAAAAATATATCAAGCATTTCCCACGAGGGGGAGAATTGGTACTTTTTGATAGAAGTTGGTACAATAGAGCCATGGTTGAACCTGTATTTGGCTTTTGTACCCATGATGAGTATGAACTGTTCTTGGATACGGTGACGACATTTGAAGATACATTTATCAGGCATGACACGCATTTGATCAAGATCTATCTGAGTGTTTCTAAAGAGATACAAAATGAGCGTTTTGAGAAACGTCGGACTGATCCCTTGAGACAGTGGAAACTGAGTGAAATAGATATGCAGGCACAGGCAATGTGGAATGAGTTTACTCAAAAAAAGAGAATTATGCTTGAACGAACACATACACCTGAGTCTCCATGGCATATTATTCGGTCAAATGATAAACATAAAGCACGTATAGAGGCTATGAAGTTGATATTGAGAGAACTTGATTTCCTGGAACAAGAGTGCACTGTTGATTTGAAGGCAGATGAGAGTATCCTGGTCTCTGTAGAGACTGAGCTGTTAGGTTGACACTATGGTCTGTAATGACATCTTAAAGGTAAAATTATGACACACGTAGAACATTTGGTCGATACCCTGCATCTAGAAGATTTAGACAACCCTCTACACCCCTCTATTTTTGATGAAAATGATGAATATGATATGCTTATCATACGTCTTCCTGTCATTACTGAGAAGCTTGAAGCGATCTCCTTAGGGTTTATCATTACAAAAGGTGCCAGTTATCTGTTCAATGCTGAAAAGAGTAGACTAGAGGAGCTAGGGAATCGATTTGAAGGGCCGCATCAAAAGATAGATACACTTTTGGACCATCTCCTTAAATCCTTTCACTCCTATCAGGACCAGATCTCCGACATGGAAGAGACACTGTATGAAGATACGGTAAAATCGAACTTTATGACACAGTGGCTTACGTTAAAAAGAGATATTTTACGGGTAGAACGCATTATGCATCGTACTTCAGCTGTCATGCAGGATATGATCCAGTATTATGAAACGGATGGGAATTTCCCTTTGAACCATTATATAGATATTCATGAGCATTGCGAACGTATTTTACGTTCTGCAACACTGCAGCTTTCAAAACTCGATTATCTCTATAATTTTTATAATACGCGTACCAATGAAAAAATGAATCGTCTTATTTTTCTACTTACGATTATTTCAGCGGTTTTTCTTCCTCTTAATCTGATCGTTGGTTTTTTTGGAATGAATACAAGCGGTTTACCATTCACAGAGGGATCGAATGGTACCTTCAGTGTGGTAGTGGGGTTAGTGTTCCTGGTTGTCATTACATCATTAGGTGTGCTTCTCTGGAGGCGTAAAATCGAGTATTCGGAATAAGTGACAGGTTGTCATTGGTTGAGGTACACTACAGCCTTGAGGCTGTAGTGAAGTGTAGTCAAAGAAACAGGCTATTTACGTATCTGTCCACTACCGTAAATTTTAAACTTATAGGTGGTAAGCCCTTCAATCCCCATCGGTCCTCTGGCATGGAGTTTATTGGTACTGATCCCCACTTCTGCACCAAATCCAAATGCTCCTCCATCTGTAAAGCGTGTCGAGGCATTGACATAGACTGCTGCAGCATCGATAGCATTCAAAAAGAGTTCAGCCGTAGTGATGTTTTCTGTGATAACAGCTTCAGAATGTCCGGAACCAAATCTCACAATGTGTTCAATCGCACCTTCAACCCCATCAACGACTTTAATATTTAAAATATTCGCCAAATACTCTGTGTCGTAATCTTCATCCGTTGCGTTTGCTACTTCTATGATCTTTTGTGTCCTACTATCACCTTTGAGCTCGGTGTGTGCCTCATCAAATGCAGCTTTGAGTTGAGGTAAGGCCTCTTGTGCTATGGCAGCATCAACCAAGAGTGTCTCCATGGCATTACATACACCGGGACGTTGTACTTTTGCATTAAGCGCGATCGCTATGGCATTGTCTAGTTTTGCATCTTTGTCGATGTAGGTATGACACTGTCCTTTATCGTGTTTAACCACAGCGACAGTCGCATTCTCCGTGACATGCTTGATGAGTCCTGCACCACCTCTTGGGATGATAAGATCCACATATTTATCCATCTTGATCAGTTTGTCAACCCCCTCTCTTGAAGCATCCGGGATGAGTGAGATCAATGCACGCGGAAGGTCGTTTGCCTCTAATACATCTTGAAGTATCTTGGCGATCCCTTCGTTAGAGTTCTGAGCCTCTTTACCCCCTTTGAGTACACAGACATTCGAGCTTTTAAAACAGAGTGCTGCAGTGTCAGAAGTCACATTGGGACGAGACTCGTAAATGATCCCTATCACACCAATAGGGATAGAAACCTTCTGCATGTTTAAGCCATCTTCAGTGATCCATCCATCCAAGACACGCCCTACAGGGTCTTTCAAGGCTGCTATCTCTTCTATGGCTACTGCCATGGCATCGATGCGGCTTTCATCTAATAAAAGCCTGTCCATCAGTGCAGAAGAGAGTTTGTTCTTTTCTCCTTCTTCCATATCTTTTTTGTTCTGTGCTATGAGGTTACTGCTGTTCTCTCTGAGCGCTTGGGCCATTTCCTTCAGTATTCTGTTTTTTTCACGTCCGCTGATGGTCGCTAGAATCCTGCTTGAATTTTTGGCTTCTTTTAGAAAAGCTTCCATTGTTATGCCTTTATATAGCTACAGCAGTAGTCTGTAACTGTTTTGATCTTCAGATCAAAAGATGAATTGGCCGGTACATTGAAACTCTCAGGGGTGTTTAATGTCCTAAATTCTGTTTCACCCGGAAGTCTGATCTCCAAGTCGCCACTCATCATCTCCATGATCTCTGCTTCATTCGTGTCAAATGTATATTCACCCGGCTGCATCACACCTAGGGTCTGTCTATCACCATTGGGTAAAAAAATCGTTCGACTGACTACCTTTCCATCGAAATATACATTGGCTTCTTTGATCATTGATATGTTTTCTAGTTTTGTCATTTTCTTTCCTTTTTTATTAGTTTTTCTCTTTAAGTTCTTTGGCTTTAGCATAGGCATCTTTGATCGCTTCCATCATACCGTGACGTACATTGCAACGCTCCAATGCTGCATATCCGGCTGCAGTGGTTCCTCCCGGGCTCATGACACCGTCTTTCAGGATAGAAGGGTTTTCATGTGCTATGAGGGATGCAAATCCTTCAAAAAGACCTTGCACCAGTACTTCGGCATCCGCACGCTTCAATCCTTGATTGACCGCACCATCTGCCAGACTCTCAGCGATCAGTGCCAAATACGCAGGACCGCTGCCTGCGACACCTGTCGCGATATCGAGCTCATTTTCGCTGTTGAGCCATAAACTTCTTCCGATGGTATTAAAGATACTTAATGCACTCTCCTTGAGCTCTTCATCTCCTGTGATCGTCGTCATGGATTTGAGATGACTTGCCCCAAGATTTGGCATCGTTCTGATATATTTTTTTGCTTTGATCTGTGCACTGAGGCTGTCGATGGATGTGCCTGCGAGAACAGAGTAGACAGCTTCCGCTTCACCCGTTAATTTGGGAGCAAGATCAGGAAGAGAGTAGGGTTTGACACAAAGTACGATATGCTTACCCGACATATCTTCTCTCTCTCCTATCACCTTTGTTGAAATTTGAGGAAGCTCTTTTTGAAGCGCTTGTAAAGATGTTTGATTTCTTCCAAATACTTCTATCTCATAATTTTCGACCAATCCCTTGATCAGTGCTTGCGCCATATTCCCATTACCGATAAATGTCAACTTCATGATTAATCTTTCTTCTTGTCTTTTTGTGTTGTAAAGAGTGTACCTTTGTTATGGACCCCGTCTATTAAATATTCTCTAGCCGTTGTCAGATCATACCCATTGCATAAGAACATCTCTCTTTTTTTACTGATAATATAATCAGCTGCTTTGAGTTTGGTCACTATACCGCCTGTTGCAAATTGAGAGTTTGGCGTATGTTCCTGCGCCAGTTCTTCTTTTTTGATCTCGGTAACCACTTTCCTGATCTTTGCATTTGGATTATCTTTAGGATTAGCATCATAATATCCATCGATATCACTTAAGATCACAAGCAGATCAGCACCGGTATAATAGGTGATATGTGCAGAAAGCTGGTCATTATCCCCAAAGAGTTGATCCGGCGTTGTCGAAATATCATTTTCATTGACGATGGGTAAAATATCATTTTTCAAGGTTCTGTCTATAATATCCTGAAAGATCTTTGTATGGACCCTTGAATCAAAATCCTCTTCCGTTAAAAGTATCTGAGAAATAGGCACATCATAAATATCAAACTTGTTTTTATAAGAACTCATAAGGATAGGCTGTCCGACAGAAGCTAACACTTTTTTACTTGTAGGGACACTTCTATTCAATTTCACTGCTGTATATCCTGCGGCGACTGCCCCTGATGTCACAAGAATGACCTCATATTGTTTTCTGGCTTCAGCAATTAAAGATGCCAGGTTCAGCATCCTCTCTTTTGCAATACTTGTTGTCTCGGTCAGGACACTACTTCCTACCTTGATCACTATCCTTTTCATTTTTCTATTCCTTTTTTAATATACGATCATAGTTCTGTACACTTATTGTACTGAAAGAACCATCATTTTGTAAAATGTTTACTCTTTTTCTTTGAAGATCTATCCAATATGCTTAATTATTTCCTACTCATTGTGTAATCGGCTTTGTACTTCATCAAACTTCTCAGATATGGAATCCGGGTTGGTCGATCCATATCTGCTAAAGAGTAAAATGGCTATCCATGAAAAAACAAATCCGGGAAGCAATTCAAAGATTTCAAATATACCACCCTCTAACTCTTTCCAGACAATGACAGTGAGAGCGCCCACTATCATACCTGCTATGGCACCGAACTTTGTAATGTTACGGTTGTATAGACTTAAGATGATAAGTGGTCCAAATGCGGCACCAAATCCTGCCCAGGCATAGGATACAAGTTTAAGTACACTGGAGTTCTCATCCGTGGACAAATACCATGCGATAACAGCGATCAAGATCACTGTGGCACGCCCGATCCAGACAAGTTCTTTGTTGCTGGCCTCTTTATGTAGGATCGCGTGGTATACATCTCTGGTCAATACAGAAGAGGATACAAGCAGTTGTGAGTCGATCGTACTCATAATAGCCGCAAGTATCGCAGCAAGTAAAAACCCTGCGATCCAGGGGTTGAAAACAAGCTGGGAGAGTAAGATAAAGATCTTTTCACTGTCAGCCAGATCAATATTGTTTGCTGCCACATAGGCAAATCCAAAAAAACCGACGCTCAAAGAACCGATAATGGAGAGGATCATCCAGCTCATTCCGATGGTTTTGGCTTTATGTGTCTCGTTTTCATCTCTGATAGACATGAATCTTACAAGAATATGCGGCTGTCCGAAATAGCCTAGTCCCCATGCAAGCAGTGATATCACAGAGATAAGAGAGACACCGCCGACCATATTAAGGTGTGACGGCTCCAACGATTCTATTGCTGTGATGGCACTGGTGATCCCGCCAAGTTCAGTCACAACCACGATCGGTGTGATCACAAGTGCAAGCATCATTAAAATACCTTGAATAAAGTCTGTCCAGCTTACGGCATTATATCCTCCTAGGAATGTATAGGAAACGATCACAAAACTTCCTACAAGCAGTGCATCTGAATATGCGATGTTGAATGTTGCTTCAAAAAGCTTCGCTCCCCCTACGAGCCCAGATGAAGTATAAAGCGTATAAAAGATCAAGATCACCACTGCAGTCACCACCCTGAGCAGATGTCCGTTATCTTCAAAGCGGTTTGCCAGGTAATCCGGGATCGTAATGGAGTCGTTCAGATGATGCGTGTAGACTCTAAGCGGTTTGGCCACATAGTGCCAATTAAGATAGGCACCTATGATAAGTCCCACTGCGATCCAACTGCCCACTATCCCGTCACTGTACATCATGCCCGGGAGCCCAAGCAGCAGCCATCCACTCATATCAGATGCGCCTGCACTCAGGGCAGTCACACTAGGGTTGAGACCGCGTCCACCCAAAACATAGTCACTCAGATCATTGGTCTTAAAGTAAAAATAAAACCCTATAGCCAGCATCACCAGCATATAGCCTATAAATGATATGATGATCTCTATTTGCATATTTAAATCTCCTCTAATTTGATACTTTGAATACCAAGATTTCCGTATCTGTGGTAAGAGTTTGAGATACTCTGCTCTATGAAGTAGTGCATCAGTTCAAGTCTGCCGTGCGAGACAAAGTTCTCACTGGCTATATAGATCGCTTTGTCAGCGATCTCATGGTAGATAGTATTGCTTACATTGTCCGGATGGAGGAATCTTACACGTTGTACTTCAGGTATCTTCTTTATCAGTGCCTCTTCATCATCCCTGGCAAACGTGTCCTCTTGTCCTATAAAAGCGTTCTGTTTGGACTCAAGCCAGATCAGTTCCGATTTACGGGATTTTTCCGGGATGGAGATATGAAGCTGTGCACCTATCATTTTGATGGCCATGATCGTTGTCA
>JBNLDB010000071.1:0-7910 GCA_050304115.1 Sulfurovum sp.
GAAATGAAATAGCAGCTGCCATAGAAACAAAAGTGAAGGAGAGTGTGGATTCACTTGAGAATAGACCTGTTATACTTGCTTCCGTGGAACTTAGAACGATCAATCTTCCTCCAAAGATCAAAGATCAAATAGAAAGAGTACAGATCGCAAAACAAGATGTTACTATCGCTGAACAAGAAAAAGAGAAAGCCAAACAACAGGCACAAAGAGCTGCAGAAGTAGCGCGAGGTGAGGCTGAGAGAAACCGTATCGAAGCACAGGGTGAGGCTGACAAAATTCGTATCGAAGCAGAAGAACAGGCTAAGGCCAACAGATTGATCTCTGACTCATTAACTCCTGAGCTTCTCCAACTAGAACAGATCAAAACACAAAATAAATTCAATGAAGCGCTTAAAGTCAACAAAGATGCACAGATATTCCTTACACCTGGTGGTGCTGTACCAAACATCTGGGTAGATGCAAAAGGTAAAGAAAAGCAACGTCTAATGGGACAACAATAACCCATATAGTATGGTGGAAAACGCCACCATACTTCTCTCACACTTCATTCTCCTCTATCCTCTTCCATCATAGCAATTATACGATATCCTATATCGCATCATGCCACTGTACTAAAGTAAGTCTATACCCCTCTTCAACAGGTAACACTTCATGTGAAAAATATGGGTTACTTGGAAAAATAATCATGTCTCCAGCTTCTGGTTTGATCTTAACAGCTTCTCCACCTTGATCATAGAGATAATTAAACATCAATTCCCCACCAGAAAAACTCTGAACTCTTTCATCTGCATTACTCACATGACTTGTGGCAAACAATACGGTTGAAAGTTTTCTCTGCGGTGCTACCACCTTAAACCCTATCGTTTGTTCATCTTTATCAATAATTTCACTTGAATCATCTGCATGCTTCACATAGAAAAAACCCTTCTTGTATTCCAGTACCTGTACATTTGTTGATAGTGTCAATGCAACAGTAAAGTACTCTTCTATGATCGGTTTATACTTAATGAATTGCTCATCATAGTAGTTTTGATAAAAGGTATCCAACTTATAAATATTGGTCTTTCTATACTCTTCCACAATATCCGCTTGAACAATACCCGTGATCACCTCTTTTTTTACCTTTGCTTTTCGCTTTGTTTTCTCATCCTCTTGTACTAAAAAAGCCAGTTCTTCACATGCTTCTTTGGAAAAAAAGTTTTTAATAATAAGATAGGGATAATCTTTATATTGACTGGGTAAAAGTTTATTTTCTATCTCTATATTCTCGAATAAAGGATCACAAGATATATGTGTACTAATCTGTATCATAGAGTATGAAATAGGTTGAAAAAAATGTGCATAAAAGCTCCTTGGCTTTTCTTATTTGGAGTGACATTATAATTCAAAAATCAGACATTTATCCTAAAAGATTTCTTAATTTAATGATCTGTTTCTGCTGACCCATAGAGGTAAAAAAGCTCTCCCAATGTATACTATAGTTATAATACGACCAAATATTTTCCTGATGGAGATTCTCATATGCAAATAGATTGGAATAAAACCCCCCTCATCCCTGCTATAGCGCAAGATCATGAGAGCAATGAAGTGCTTATGCTCGCATACATGAATGAAGAAGCGTACAACCTTACTCTCTCTACAGGATATGCCCACTACTTCAGCCGAAGCAAACAACGTATATGGAAAAAAGGTGAAAGCTCTAACCATACCCAGGAAGTCAAAGATGTGCTTCTTGATTGTGATGCAGACACCGTGATACTCAAGATCAAACAAAATGGTGTAGCCTGTCATACGGGACGTAAGAGCTGTTTCTTCACTTCTGTGATGCAAGATAAGATCGTCTTGGATAAAGAGGTAGATACAGACGCTATCTACGGTGTGGTAGATACACTCTATCATACGATATTAGAACGTAAAAATGCATCGGCAGAAGCCAAGTCATGGACGAAAAAACTTTTAGATGATAAAGCACTCATGCTCTCCAAGATCCGTGAAGAGGCAGACGAAGTCTGTGTAGCCATCAATGAAGAGAGTGATGAACAGGTGATCTATGAATCTGCGGACCTTCTGTACCATACACTGGTAGGATTAGGGTATAGAGATATCTCACCGGACAGGGTCAAACAGGAGTTAGCAAGAAGATTTGGATTGAGTGGTATAGAAGAAAAAGAAAGCCGTTCCAAATAATCATACGTCTGTATTTCTGTCATGGCGAACGCCCTTGTAAGCAGAGCGATCCGAGAGCCATGACGTTTTTTTGCTTCGTTTTTTCTAAAAAAATGAAGAGAGGGACAGTATCTCACTCAAAATATGAGGTAAGTCGATAAATTATACTTACCTCACCAAAATAAATTTAGCAGCCGCCGGCGCACCCTGGGCTATCTGCATTCCCTCCAGCAAAATAGTTTCCATCAAAACTTACCAAAGAGTAGTTTCTTTCCGTTCCGAGTGACTCTTTTAATCCTTCGATAGAGAGAAAACCTAGAGAATCCGCATCAATTTTATCGGCGATCTCTTCTGGGGTGTATTTTGTAGAGATCAATTCTGCTTTGGTCGGGGTATCGATACCATAACGGCATGGAAACTTGATCTCAGGTGCAGCAATACGCATATGGACCTCTTTGGCACCTGCTTCTTTCAACATACGTACGATCTGCTTAGAGGTCGTCCCACGTACCAGTGAGTCATCAATAATGGCTACTTTTTTACCCTCAATCAAATGTTTGACCGGAGAGAGTTTCAATTTAACTTTCAGGTCACGTATCTCCTGTGTCGGTTCAATGAAAGTACGACCCACATAGTGGTTTCTTACAATACCCATCTCAAAAGGGACACCCAGACCATCTGCATACCCCTTCGCGGCAGCCACACCGGAATCAGGTACAGGAAGTACAAGATCGACATCTGCAGGTGTCTCTTTGGCAAGTCTTTTACCCATCTCTAAACGCATCTCATACACATTTTTACCATCTATCGTGGAATCCGGTCTGGCAAAGTAGATATATTCAAATGCACAAGGATGGAAATCCGGTTCGAAGACCTGTTCAGACACAGGTTCTTTTCCTTCTTCAAAGGTAAGCATCTCTCCGGGTTCTACATCACGTATAAACTCTGCACCTACCAGATCAAATGCACATGTTTCAGACGCTACGATATACCCACCGTCACTTAGTTTACCCAGACTGAGGGGACGAATACCAAAACGGTCACGGATCACAAACATTTTGGAGCGGCTTTGGATCGCCAAACAGTATGCACCTTCTATCTTTGTCAACATATCCTTGATACGGTCCACCAAAGAATCTTTTTGAGATTTTGCTATGAGGTGGATGATATTTTCCGTATCCATATCGGTTTGGAAAATCGCACCTCTGTCTATCAATTCGTTTCTTACTTCATTCTTATTGACAAGATTACCATTATGTACGACCGAGATCTCTCCAAGCTTATACTTGGCAAATACAGGCTGTGCATCTCCGGCAGATTCACTTCCTGCAGTAGAGTAACGATTGTGTCCCACAGCACATCCGCCATCCAGTCTATCAAGTGTTTCTTGCGTAAACACATCTGATACCATGCCTCGTTTTTTATACATCGTGATACGCTTACCGTTGGCTGCAGAGATACCTGTAGCCTCCTGTCCACGATGCTGCATAGAAAAGAGCGAGTAATACGCTACTGTAGAAGCTTTTTTTGCACCAAATACACCGACTATTGCACACATATTAAATTCCTAAACAATCATTTATTGAGTAAAGACCACTCTTTTGATTTACGAGCCATGTTGCTGCACGGATCGCACCTTTTGAAAAAGTCTCTCTACTGGTAGCTGTATGGTTGAGTTCCAGGAACTCACCATCATTATAAAAACCAACGGTATGTCGACCGACAATATCACCGCCACGAAGTGCCATCACAGCGATCTCATCTTTAGATCTCGCTCCGATCTGACCATCTCTACCCGACACACGTACAGCATCAAGATCCAAGCCTCTGCCTTTTGCTGCAAACTCACCCAACGTCAAAGCAGTACCGCTTGGTGCATCTACTTTATGTCTGTGGTGCTGTTCCACGATCTCGATATCAAAATCTACCAGTGTAGCTGCCACCTGCTCGACCAATTGTTTCAACAAAGCGATCCCGGCTGACATATTGGATGCATAAAGAACAGGCATCTCTTTTGAAGCTTCTTTAAGAAGATTTTGCTGATGTGCAGTAAAACCTGTGGTGGCAATGACAAGGGCAGTAGGGTTTTTTAATGCTTCTTCACAAAGTTCCTGTGTGGCTGCAGGTGCAGAAAAATCTATCACGACATCACAGTTTTCAAGCACAGTTTTCATACTGTTGGTCACCAATACATCAGAAGGTACCTCTCTTTTTAGCTCACCAAATACATGTAATACACTCAGTTCCAATACCTCATTTTCCAAAACATTTTTAATGAGGTGTTCTCCCATTCTCCCTGTACTACCTACTATACCGACTTTTGCCATCTACTGTTGCTCCTGTATATATGAAATTACTTGAAGTGCGGCTACCGAACCGTCACCTGCTGCTGAAACCACTTGTTTTGGTGCTTCTATACGTATATCTCCTGCTGCGAAAAGACCCTCCAGAGAGGTTCTCATACTAAGGTCTACGATCACCTGTCCACGCTCATTCATCTTACAGATAAAATCACCGTTCTCATCTTTAAGGACTTCATTGTTTACATTGTGCCCTACAAAGACAAAAAGTCCTGTATTGGCCATATGTGTGATCGTCCCATCACAGTTTTTAATGTTCACCCCTGTGACACCCATGGCATCTCCGACCACTTCATCAACCACAGCGTTGGTGACAAAATGTATATTCTCTTTTCTCGTTGCCCTGTCTATAGTGGATGGGGCTGCCCTGAACTCATCTCTTCGGTGTACCACATAGACATCCGAACAGATATTAGAGAGATAAAATGCTTCTTCAAGGGCGGTATCGCCCCCGCCAATGACTGTAACCGGTTTGTCTTTATAAAAAAACCCGTCACACGTAGCACAGGTGCTTACACCTTTCCCGAAGTATTCCTCTTCACCTTTGATACCGGCCTTTTTAGGGGTGGAACCTGTACAGACGATGACGGTCATCGCTTCAACCTTCTCCCCGCCTTCAAGTGTCACGGTAAAGTACTTGCCTGTTTTTGCCACATTGTCTACTTTTTTCATCTCATGTTTAAGACCAAAGTGGAAACACTGCTTTTGCCAGGTATCCATGAAGTCCATACCTGTTTTATCATGTTCAAAAAATCCGGGATAGTTCTCTATCTCCGAACTCTGTGTGATCTGCCCGCCAGGCATACCGGTCTCAAACAGTGTAACATTTTTAAGCCCACCACGTGTCGTGTATAACCCTGCTGTGAGTCCAGCCGGTCCGCCACCGATGATTGCGCAGTCTAACATTATAAATCCTTGAACAAAGTAAAATACTTAAGCAAATACTACCTATTATACAATGAAAATACTTGGTTAAAAACTTTAGAAGATTTTATCTAAATATAGATATGAAAGAAGTTTTAAGAGAGGAAGAGCCCCTCTTAAATGTATCACTTACAGTTGTGCATTGATCTTTTCAGCAAATGCATCTTTAGAAGCTGCACCTACCATTTGGTCTACCAACTCACCGTCTTTAAAGAAAAGGATCGCTGGAATAGATCTGATACCATATTTTACTGCGATGTCTTGCTGCTCGTCTGTATTTACTTTACAGATAGTCGCTTTTCCTTCAAAATCTTCTGCAAGCTCTTCGATCACTGGAGCGATCATTCTACAAGGTCCACACCATGGAGCCCAGAAATCTACCATTGTTACACCTTCAGCGATAGTCGCATCAAAATTTTCAGCTGTTAAATCAACATATTTTCCCATATTTAATTCCTTTAAATTTGTATATAAATAGTATAACCTAATTTCTTATAAAAACTATTGTTATAGCTTATATTTTTTTAAATTATCTATCTTTTGTCCTAATTATATACGATTAGGATAAAAACTCTCTTATTCAACTTCTTCCAGTTTGATCTCTGGGTATTGAGCCGAACGTGACCCTTCTATAGCCATCGTCCTCTCTCCTTTGACCGTGTAGACAAATGATATTTTGGCTTGATCCGTACTGTTCTTGTCGGCTCTATGCAGCAGCAGAGAATGAAAGATGATCACATCACCTTTTTTGAGTGGTGTAGATACCTTTTTTGCTATCAATGCAGCATTCTCTTTCGTATCTTCTCTGAAATACTCTTTTGCATCAAACTGTTCAGGTTTGAACTGCATCAAATGGCTTCCAGGTATGAATTCAAGCACACCATTCTCACTATACTCATCATCCAAAGCCAGCCATACACTCACAAGGTTATTATCAGTATAACGCCAATACCTTCTGTCCTGATGCCAGGCCGTTGCCCTGCTGTAATGAGGCATTTTTGTCATGATGGAGTTATGATGGGCGGTTGTGATGACCACTCTGTCATCCAGTATCTGCTGCAGAACAGGACGGATATCGACATCTTCCATCCACTCTTTAAAAAGAATATCTCTCTCATAGACCTGCCGTAATCTACGGACGATCATATGCGCTTCATTTGATCCACTGCTGTAATCTACAACTTCGGTACGATACTCTTTGGATCTCTCATCATACCCTATCTCTGTTTCAATCGGTTCAATTTTATGTTCTAAATGTGCTTTGGCAACATCCAGTATCGCGTCACATTTTTCCTGGGGATAAAAATTTCTTAAGACAATAAAACCATTTTGATGAAATTGTTGAAGCTGCTCATCGGAGAGTCTCATATAGGTGCCTTTAAAGTATCATTGAGCAGATTATAGCGTAACATTCTCTATAAATTCTACTTCATCACTACGAATGATCAGTGCATCGATCGAAAATGCCATATCTAGTTTTTTTGTTTTAAGATAATAGTGTGCTGAGTTGATCACCTTTCGCAGTTTGGTCGGGGTAATGTTATAGATAGGATCGAAGTCTCTTTTCCCACTCTTCACCTCTATAAAATGAAGTGTATCATCTTTTTTTGCAATGATATCTATCTCACCAAGCTTTCTTGCAAAGAAGTTACGTTCCAAGATCACGAAACCATTTTGTTCTAAAAATGATGTGGCCAGATTTTCACTCTTATCACCATAGGTTTTTGGAAGTTCTCTAGTCATTTTTATCAACCTTATTACTTTCTCTATGATGCAGTATAAAGCAAAAGAAAAACGAAACAGAAAAGTATGTCATATTGACAGTTTTTATCAAAAGTTCTTCGAGGGAACTTTAATCTAATGACAAGCACAACATAATCTAACACAGAATATACTCTATTTAAAAATCAGGGCAAAATATGAATTATCTACATCACTACAAGATCAGAAAAAATATCATGGGCCTCTTGCTCTTAGTTGTAATGTTCTTTGGAACCTATGCCGCATTTGCTGATACACTGAAAGATGCTCTAAGCGGAGAATCGAATAGTTTATGGTTCAAGATAGCTCCTTTCTCAGGATATATAGCATTAGGAGCTATCATCCTGTATATACCTCTAAATATATTAGATAAAAGACTTTACGAAAAGGCGCTAAAAGAGCATAAAGACAAAAAAAGCAGTTCTTCTAAATGAGAAATGAAAACCTTATAAAGTTATATATTTTATAAGGTTTTGATAACTTCATTATTTTGTACACTTTACATAGTTGGTTAATACATCTTCCCATGCTTTATCAGAATCAAAATCATCAACCAAAGCACTTTTTGATTGATCCCCTAAGAAAGCGCCCATACCATGCTGAATCATATAATTTGGATAATAGGCTGGTTTGCCTAATTCTTTCAATGCACTGCATATTGTATTTAGCTCACCATTGACTTTTTTTAGTGCTAATTGA
>JBNLDB010000072.1:0-4206 GCA_050304115.1 Sulfurovum sp.
TGCTTTTGCCGTAGATATGGCTATGGGTGGAAGCTCAAATACGGTACTCCACATGCTGGCTATCGCAAAAGAAGCTGAAGTAGACTTCAACCTAGAAGATATCAATGCTATCTCTAAGCGTGTTTCTCACATTGCAAAGATCTCTCCATCACTCTCTACTGTACATATGGAAGATATCAACAAAGCCGGTGGGGTCAATGCAGTTATGCATGAAATGATGAAGCGCGGCGATAATATCCTCATAGACAATCTCTCTATTACAGGGGAGACACTCTATGAAAAAGTAAAAGATGCAGAGATATTGGATACCAATATTATCCACACGATTGACAACCCTTACTCTGAAGTGGGTGGACTTGCTATCCTTTACGGTAACCTTGCTGAACAGGGTGCCGTAATCAAAACAGCGGGTATTACAGGAGACAGGGTCTTCACCGGTACTGCTGTATGTTTCAACTCACAGGATGAAGCCATTGAAGGTATTCTCGGAGGAAAAGTAGAAGCGGGTAATGTTGTGGTTATCCGATATGAAGGTCCACGCGGTGGTCCTGGTATGCAAGAGATGCTCAGTCCTACAAGCCTTATCATGGGTATGGGTCTGGGAGACAAAGTTGCATTGATCACGGATGGTAGATTCTCTGGAGCAACCAGAGGTGCAAGTATAGGTCACGTAAGCCCTGAAGCTGCAGAAGGCGGGCTTATTGGGTTACTTGAAGATGGAGATGAGATACACATCGATGTAGACAATTACATCCTCGAGGCAAGACTCTCTTTTGAAGAGATCGCGGAGAGAAGAGACAACTTCAAGCCTTTGGTCAAGCCGCTAAAAAGTAAATGGCTAAGACAATATAGAGCCTTGGTAACCAATGCAAGCTCCGGAGCTGTGTTAGAAGCCGAATAAGAGATATAGGGCCTCTATCCTCCTGTCAAGGGTTTTCCTTGACAGACCCTCTCCATCCCTGGAAATGCTTTAATGTATCAAGTGAAATCTTGATATCAGTTTGCCCATCCGTGTCGACTTTAAAGGCAATACTACAATATCCTGCAGACTGTTACGCTTTTCTATGGTATGGTTTTGGATCACGCCCCCCGCTCTTTCAAGCACTTCACCACAACTCGCACATTGTTTCCATATACCATTCCACGATACATTGGTATTGTTACATTTTCTACATGCATCCATGATGCTTCCTTTACACTTTTTCTTCAAACATAATGACCCAGTGGATGTATCTCATACTGATTCACCAGGCTTCCGATTTTATAGATAGATTTTATTCACTCGAAGGTTTTTATGAGGAGTACACACTCCTCACCAAGAAGAGGACACGCTATTAAGAAGGTCGTCTTGCACCTTTATATCTGTTGCTATAAAATTTCTTATCAAGACTTGTGATCACAACCTTTTTCTTTGCTGATGAAGCATGAATGAACTTATTATCTCCAAGATAAATCCCTACATGATTCACATACCCTTTACGTTTTTTAGACGTATCAAAAAAGATCAAGTCACCCTTTTGCAGCTCACTTCTTTTCACAAATTTCCCAAATTTCGACTGTCTGATCGAAGTACGCGGGATATCGATACCAATATTTTTATAGACAAATTTTGTAAAACTGGAACAGTCATAAGTATTTTTATTACCACTTGCTCCCCATACATATTTTTTCCCTAACTTTGTTTTTGCCAATGAAGTGATTCTCTGACATTTATCCTCTTCTTTGTTTTCATTACTTTTAAACAGATCCGTGAATGAAAACGTTTGTGATTCTTCTTTCTTCTCTTTCTCTAAGCTGATCGTATCGAGTTTAGAAAGTGATGCAACGATTTTTTTGTCTGAAACTGGTTGCTTTGCACTTGCCAATCTATACGTTGTTTTATTCTGAGGAATCTGCAATACCTTCCCGACTTTAAGTACTTGACTTTTTCTCAAAGCATTGGCTTTTCGTATTTTTGTCACAGAGGTATGATGTTTAAGGGCTATGGCAGAAAGGGTATCTCCCTTTTTTGTCACATATTTTATCGGCTTGTCGGATGTTTTCGTATAAAGAACATCGGCATTTGCCGGTACTTTCAATACCTTGCCTATTTTAAGGATAGCGCCTTTTTTCAAGCCATTGGTTGTTCTTACTTTGGAAATGGTTGTATGATGTTTGTGTGCGATGGAAGAGAGGGTATCCCCTTTTTGAATAGTATATTGGACCATCTGTTTGGCTGTGTGGGTAGATGCTACAGCTGTCATCGTCGTGAGAGACAAGGCACAAAATAACGCATAAAGTTTGTTCAATGGATTCTCCTTCATAATTAAATTATAAGCATAAATGATAAAAGTGGGTACTTATGAAATATTTGATAGATAGATTGTAACTACTTATGATTAATAAAAAATAAACATGCTTTTAAATCAAGCTTAACCTTTTCCCTGCAAAACAATATAAACCCTAATATTATGCATTCTTTTTCAATACTTCCACAATGTGATCAGCTACCCTGAACGCATTGGCATAAATGGTCCAAGTATACGCTACAGAGCCTCCTGTAGGCATAAAACTGGCATCTGCCACATAGAGGTTCTTCACATCATGAGATCGGCAATATTTATTCAGTACAGAACGCTTAGGGTCATTTCCAAAACGGCATCCTCCGGCAACCAGGTTCTGCGGGGGTGTTGAAGAGATAGACGAATAGATATTTTTGGCTCCCATCTCTTCAAGTATCCGTTCACACTTCTTTGCAATATACTTTCCCACTTTCAGGTCTTGAGGATGTCCTTCCACACGCAGTTTACCTACAGGCATACCGAACTTGTCTTTATGCACAGGGTCCAGCGAGACAAAACAGTTGTCATTAGGGAGCCAGTCATTAAAGACTTCAAAACGTATACTTTTCTGCTCCGTAAAGCGGGAAACCACACGTTCACCCAGTTCTTTCCCCCATACAAGCTTACCCTCCTTATAGTTGTCTTTTCGTGCCCGAGTGATGATGTTTTGATGTTCAAACATAAATTCAACGGACCCTCCTTTAAATTTACCATACCACCAATGGTCTATAAAATACCAATCCAGAATAGATCGGTTGACAAAGAGTCCTGTTTGCATCAACGCTTCAAATGTGATATCTTTCAAGCTATCCTTATGCAATTCCCCCTGCCCGGAACCTCCTCCGGAGAAAATGAGGTTCTTGCCAAGCTCTCCACTGCTGTTTCCCAAACCATTAGGGTGATGTGCATTGGCAGAATTGAGTAGAAGCCTTGCACTCTCATGCGCCTGTGCCGCCACGACAAAGATCTTGCCTTTTATCTTTCTCTCTTTGCCTGTCACTGTGTCAACGACTACAGCATGGCCTACCTCATCTTTTTTGTCTGTATGCAGATACTTCACATAAGTGTTGCTCATCAAGGTCAGGTTACCCGTAGCCAAAGCGGGTTTTAAAAGCGCTTCTCTCGAACTTCCCTTCGCACCAGAACTACACCCATAGCTACCGCACCGGTTTGAATAGTAACAGGCATCACGTCCAGGCTTGTCTTTTGAGAGTACTGCTCTTGGTGTGACAAGCGGTGTAATGTCAAGGGCTTGACAACTTTTGTCAAAAAGCTTTACCACTGCATTTTCTTTGGTGGGAGGCTGTGTAAAGTCGGAGGTACTGCGTGGTGGTTCAAAAGGATGTGTATCGGCTTTACCCGAAATACCTACCAACTCTTCTGTCAGCGTATAATAGGGTTCCAACTCTTCATACGATATGGGCCAATCCACTACATTGGCCCCTTCTATCTCTCCATACTTACTCTTTAGCCTGAAATCATCTGGGTGCATGCGATGCAGCATACCTGACATGAGGTTTGAAGACCCTCCCACAATATTCCCGTTCCAAAAACTCCAGCCCGATTCATACGTAGGTGTTGCTACCCACTCACCATCTATTTTTTCTTCTATGGTATGATACTCATCGAACAGATTGGGCGTGACCAGATCTCTTCTACAGTAAGCCAGCTCATCTTTAGAGAACTCTTCACGTTTGATAAGCCGGCCTTTCTCCAGTACAGCTACTTTGTACCCTGCTTGACATAAGGTATAGGCTACAGCACCCCCGCTGGCCCCTGAGCCGACGATAACAACATCATACATACTCATAACGCAATATATCTTGTTGTAGGTCTAGGGAGGCCACTATACGAGGATATCGCCTTCCATCCTGCTTCTTCAATG
>JBNLDB010000072.1:4216-7814 GCA_050304115.1 Sulfurovum sp.
TGTTTGAGCCATAGATCGGATCGCTAAAGAGTCCTTCCATGGTCAGGGTCATGATATGGGACAACCAATTACGGCCATAGAGTGTCTCCTCATACGCACGCAAAGCCTTTTCTTTCTCCAGCGCACTCATCGACAGAAATCTTCCTTTTTCGCGCTTCTCCAGCTCCTTTGCCCCCTCAATGACAAATGCTTTGATATCTCTGTCAAAGCTCTGATGCATCATGGTTTCAAACAAGAATTGTGTGACCTTCATCGATCTTGCAGAGGGAAGCTTGCTTCCTTCAGGAAATAGATGCTCCTGTACTGCAGAGAGTGTCGGTGCGACCTCTTTAAACGTTTTCTCAAACTCACTGACCCCTTTTGCATGTATATAGGGAGAGAGTCCCAGGACGGAACCAAATATGAGGAATTTTCTTCTTTTCATACGCTCTCTTTCATTGATTTTTTGTAATTATAGGTATCATGTGTGCACTTCGGGTGCAGCAGACTACACATACCTTACACGAATTGTATATTATACTGCAACTGTCAAAAAAATATAAGGAGACATATTATGAAAAATTTCATTATTAGTGCATTCGTAGGTTTGGCAATGCTTGCTTTTACGGGCTGTACAAAGAACGGCAGCGCAGAAGCAGAGGCCAAATGTTCAGCAAGCAGTAAATGTGAAGGCGCAACAAAATGTTCTGGCGACAGATCAAAGGCTGTGACAACAAAATGTGATGCCAGTAAGAAATGTGGTTAGAAATCTGTTACAGAATACCACTCAATGAGAACATTATTTTAAAGGATAGGATGATGAATAAATTACTCTTTGGGCCACTCATAGGCTTCTCCCTGCTCTTCTTTACAGGATGTGAAAAGAAAGAAGAGACAAACACTGCGCCTATGACAAAGTGTGAAGCCGGAAAATGTGATAGTGCTATGCAAAAATCGGAAGTACCCGTACAAAAGTGTAATGCAGATGCGAAAGAGGGTAACCACTGATCTCTTCTTCCTGCCCTCTGGGAAAAAGAACAGACTGCTTTTGCTTGACCCAATACACACACTGTACACATCTTTCATACTATACTTGCACTGTAACAACAGAGAGATTGTATATAAAGGAGTTACACATGCTAAACGGTATCTACCACAGCACCAGAGATCTATTAAGCAAGGGAGAGGATATTGCCTTACTTTTGGCCAGACTCACGATAGCCTATGGATTTTACACTCCTGCGATGCAGAAATGGTCAGATATTTCTAGTGTTGCCAGTTGGTTTGGTACCCTGGGTATCCCCCTCCCTACGTTGAATGCCTATCTGGCGGCTAGTACGGAACTGATGGGTGTTGTGTTATTGACATTGGGACTGTTTACAAGACTTATCTCACTTCCTCTGATCGTGGTGATGGTGGTTGCCATTCTTACCGTACATTTAGGTCATGGCTTTTCTGCAGGAGACAATGGATTTGAAATTCCTTTATATTACATGCTGTTTTTAGCCATATTCGCTTCATTTGGAGCCGGAAAATTTAGCTTAGACCATCTTCTTTTTGGTGAAGAGCAATAAAAGAAAGGATCAACTATGAAAAAAAGATTTCAATTAGGACTACTCTATATAGGGGCTTTAGCTTTATCACTTACCTTGGCAACAGCCGAAGGAAAATGTAACAATGCACAACAAGGGATGATGAATCAAGAGGCTAAATGCGGAGACGCTAAAAAAGAGATGAAGTACATGAAGGAAAAGCGTGAAACCTATCAAAAAGAGATGAAACAGAAGAATATGATGGAAAATGATGGAAAATGCAATGCTTCTCCCAAACCAAAACCCGCACCGACCAAAGGGAAATGCGGACAAGGCAAATGTGGCTAATCTACCCATAACACTTCTTCCCTGCACTCCTCTGTCTCAAAGAGAGGGGAGTTTTATCTTTCTTTTATAAATCATTGTATAATGTACCTATGAAGTCCAAAAGGATACCTATGCGATACTTACTGATCATGCTTACACTCTTATTGTCTCTTACAGGATGTGAAGACAAGGAACAGTTGGCCAAGCAACAGGCGGCACATGATGCCCAAATAGCACACCAGGCCAGAAAAGAACTGCTTGCTGAACTTGAGGCGGAAAAGCTACGAAAACAAAAAGAATCGCAAGAAAAAAATGAAACAAAGCTCACTAAGATGGGCGTTCGTATGGACGATGGCATTATCATGATTGATACGAATAAAACCAAAGCATTTTTCAGAGACTTCAATCAAAAGATGTCTGCACAAATGAAAAAGATCTCCGATGACCTGGAAAAAGGTGTCATTGAAACCAAAGAGGCCGGGGTGGAGATGAATGAGCAATATATTCATATCGATCTCAACAAAACCCAAAATCTACTGGAAGAGTGGGGAAAGAGAATGCAGATCTTTGTGCAAGAATTGGATGAAATGGCACAGTCAGTAGAAACAAACGCCTCAAATACGACAAATAAAGGAATGTAATGCAACCGATAGATATGAATTCAGATGAATTTCAAGCCGAACTGGAAAAGACATGGAGCTTTGTAGATAAGGTAAACAAGCAGTTTGGTTTTGTTCCAAATCCCAATGAAGAGGTCAACGAAGGTGTGGCAATGGGGCTTGCACGCAATAAACTCATCTATGGTAAGAGGTTTTGTCCTTGTTTTATGGTGATAGGAGAGACAAAAGAGGAACAAAAAGCCGCAGACAACCGTATCTGTCCATGTACCCCTGCTCTGGAAAAAGAGATCCCTGAAGATGGGACCTGTCACTGTGGGATCTTCTGTACCCCGGAGTATGCCCAGGCGCAAACACAACACGATGCTATAGAAGAGGTCGTACATCAACACTCCGGCGGATTGACCAAAGAGCAAGCCGAGCTTCTTTTGAAAGAAGAACAGCTTGACGGAGATGAGCTTGAGGCGCTCATAGAAGCGAAAAAACTGGGGATGATCAATTTTATCCTTGTGGATACAAGAGAGTATATGGAGTACCAAATGGAACATATCGTAGGGACTGACAAACTTGTACCTACCTCACAATTCTATGCCAAAATAGAAGAAGAACTCGCGGGATCCAAACATGAACCTATTATTGTCTACTGTCACTCAGGAAGCAGAAGCTATCAGGTACAACACGCGATGAAAGGCCTGGGATTCGAACACGTATGCAACCTACGTCCAGGGATCATCGGTTTCTCGGGTGAAACCCAAAGAGGATAACCCATATATCATATTAGGAGGAAAGCATTTCCTCCTCTCACAAAAGAGGAAGCCCTCACCCCTCAAAAAAATCAATACTATAACACTATCTATTAGCCCACGACAGTCCTTTGCATTTTGTTTTTTTGGGTTCGTTTTTCTATTTGTTGTATCAACAAATAAAAAAAGGAATGAATAAAATACAATTCAAAAAAAAATCTAAATTTTAAAAAAGTTGGGGGAATAATTAAAGGGGATGAGGAGCCGAAACTCCTCAAGAAATAGTTAACTAAAAAGTTAATTATTTAGCAAGCGCAGCTTTAGAAGCTTCCGCTACTTTTGTAAAACTTTCAGGAGCATTCATTGCCATATCAGCAAGAATTTTTCTGTCAAGTTCGAT
>JBNLDB010000073.1:0-7767 GCA_050304115.1 Sulfurovum sp.
GTACAAGAGAAGGTCTTACAGGGATTATTATACATAGTCTCAGAACTTTTTGATGTAACCTTTGAGCCCTCAGACGTACCTACTTGGCACCCATGTGTAAAACCTTTTGACATCTTCGAAGAGGGCAAACTCTCTGGACGTATCTACTTTGACCTTGAAGCGCGTAAAGAAAAACGCGGAGGGGCATGGATGAATGATTGGGAGACACACTATGTGGACAGTAAAGGAGCATTACACCTTCCATCTGCTTTCATCGTATGTAACTTCTCACCAACCACATCTAAAATACCTTCTTTGCTGAGACATGATGATGTGGTGACACTCTTTCATGAAATGGGACATGCTATCCACCACCTTTTTGGAAAATGTAAAGAGCGTTCGGTCTCAGGCATTAACGGTGTGGCATGGGATGTTGTGGAGTTTCCTTCACAGTTTTTAGAGAACTTTGCTTATGAAGCAGCCATCTTAAAACGTTTTGGTTTTCATTATGAAACAGGTGAACCTATCTCAAATGAGCTGATGGCAAAAATTAAAGAGACCAAAAACTTCCAAGCAGCGCTTGGTATCTTGCGTCAGGTAGAGTTTTCTTTATTCGATTTCGTTCTACACCAAGACTTATATCAGGGTGAGGAAGTCCAGAGATTGCTCGATGGTATTAGAGAAAAGACTTCTCTACTCACGCCACCGAGTTACAACAAATTCCAACATGGATTTTCACATATTTTTGCAGGTGGGTATGCTGCAGGGTACTACAGCTACAAATGGGCTGAAGTACTCAGTGCAGATGCTTTTTTCTCCTGTTTGGATAATGAATCAGGATTTAACAAGGAACGTGCCAAAGGGTATAAAGAGTATATACTGGCAAGCGGTGGTGCGATTGAGATGTCTGAGCTCTACGAGGAGTGGCTTGGACGGAAAGCAGATGTGCAAAGCCTGATCAAACTCTATGAGATAGCATAATGATCTTCTCTCACTCATAGGCCATATCCAAAGAGTGAGAGAACAGAAAGGAGTCTTTTGTGAGTGAATACCGTTCTCTTGCACTTACTATCATCGCTATATTTACAATCACTCTGCTGGCTGCCTATTTCAGTCCCTCATTTGCAGAACAAAAGACCTACTTGGAACTCTTTATACTTTTTGGAAGCCTGCTTTTCATTTTTGCCGTGGTAGTGATCTTTGCAACGTTAGGATTTCACTCTTTCGCACTCTTTTTGAGTCTCTTTCTTGCTGCAGTGATCGCCATGTACGGGGTATTGGGGGCTTTGCTTATCACAACTATCACCTATTTTCTCTGGGGTTCTATCTTCGCGATGGAACTGCTTTTGTTCTATAATGGAAGTGAAAGTGCCAAAGCGTGGTTTGTCTCCCGGTATGATTTCAAAACATTCAAGATGGAATATGTTGCTTTTTATCCGCTGATGGGAATGCTCTATATTTTATTGGAGTTTATACCCTATCTCTTTTCTAAAGAGAAATTGTTGAAGTTCACCCCTTCAAAAGTCTTGAAGGAGATGGAGGGGTTATTGGAGTAGTTTGAACTACTCTTCACTTCCTTTGATGAGAGAAGCGATACGTTCAGGCTGTTTTTTACCTTCAATGATGAATCTCAATGCATTCAGACGGATAAAGCCTTCTGCATCTGCTTGGTTATACACTTCATCCTCTTCAAATGTCGAGTGTGCTTCTGAATAGAGTGATTCATCTGAGCTTCTACCCACTACGATCACATTCCCTTTGTAGAGTTTGAGTTTTACTTCACCGTTGACTGTCTCTTGTGTTGCGTCGATCGCTGCTTGCATCATCTTACGCTCCGGTGACCACCAGTATCCATTATAGATCAGTTTTGCATACTTAGGCATAAGCTCATCTTTTAAATGTGCTTCTTCTCTATCCAGTGTGATAGATTCGATCGCTCTGTGTGCTTTGAGCATGATCGTACCACCCGGAGTCTCATAACATCCGCGTGCTTTCATACCTACATAACGGTTCTCAACGATATCGATACGCCCGATACCATGTTTATTTCCATAATCATTGAGTGCTTTAAGCAATGTTGCAGGGCTCATTGCTTCACCGTTAATAGCTATCGGGTCACCTTTTTTATACGTGATCGTGATGTATTCTGCCTCATCCGGAGCCTCTTCAGGAGAGTTGGTCCATAGCCACATATCATCTTCAGGTTCAGCTGCAGGGTTTTCAAGATGGAGCCCTTCATACGAAATATGAAGTAAGTTCGCATCCATAGAGTATGGACTTGCTTTAGGGTTACCGTTCTCATCCAAGTGCTTTTTAGAGATCTCGATACCGTGTTCTCTTGCATACGCAAGAAGCTTCTCACGTGAATTCAGGTCCCACTCTCTCCATGGAGCGATCACAGCGATATCCGGATTAAGACCAAGATAACCAAGCTCAAAACGTACCTGGTCATTTCCTTTACCCGTTGCCCCGTGACTCACGGCATCAGCACCTGTCTGTTGTGCGATCTCTATCTGTTTTTTAGAGATAAGCGGACGTGCGATAGATGTACCTAGCAAATACTCACCCTCATAGATAGCATTGGCTCTGAACATAGGGAAAACAAAGTCTTTTACAAACTCTTCTCTAAGGTCCAAGATAAAAATATTCTCAGGTTTGATACCCATAGCCAACGCTTTCTGACGTGCAGGTTCTACCTCTTCACCTTGACCAAGATCAGCCGTAAAAGTGACCACTTCACACTCATACTCATCTTGAAGCCATTTCAAGATAATGCTTGTATCCAATCCACCAGAATACGCCAATACTGCTTTTTTAATTTTTCTTTTTGCCATGCTATAAGCCTTTAATTAATATTGTTGCAATTTTAACGTAAATTTAGTTACGGATGGTTTTATATTTTATGAATTTTAAGAGAATCTATTCACTGACATAGGCTCCTCTTGCACCACTCACAGATGTTTTAGACTTTTCTTTTTTCGTTTTTTCAGCAATTTTTACATTCATTTCATGCTCTTTGGCAACCAAATAATTGCCATATGTTTCAAATTCATCCTCACCTTTTGCATTGAGCTGTTTTTCGAGAAGTCTCAGATGTTGCTTCATTTTATCGCTCAATGTAATGATCTCTTGATAGTGTACAGCAGATATTTTGATCGCTCCGTCACTTAAGGGTTTTTTTCTGCCAAATAGACTGCTTTTGTTCTTGGAGACACATACATCATAGATCTGCATAAAATTATTATGTATACTTTTCCATAATGCTTCAATTTCATAGAGAGTATCTACACAGCTGCTATCTCTAAAAAGCATTGCCTCCTGTTCCAGCCACTTTCCAAAATCAATATCAGACATATTCAATTCAATGTCATGTTGTTTGTTTGTATCCAACAGTCCGGCAGATAATAATTTAACCATTCCTACCCATCTGGTATGTTCTACTCTCGCTTGATGAAGATGATGAAGATATGTTTCTTTATTTGTCATTTAATATTCCTTGTCCATATTATTACTATATTTGGTTGTATAGATTACATCCCGATCCTATACTAATTTTCAATAGCTTATTCAAAACTATTTTATCTCAAAGGAATACTTATATTTTTTATAACTTGATTAATTTTTAACCAAATAGATACATGTACTGTATTTTTAGTAATCAAATCCATATTTCTTCAAAATAATCTCCAACACCGCTTTCTTATAGGCTCCGGTATGGCGAAACACTTCTTTCCCAGATGCGTCAAAGAATATCTGCGTAGGCATCTCTTTCAGTTTATAGATATCACGACTTACCAAACGTTCCTTTTGACCATCTATAGAATAGATCTGAAACTCCGGATGCACTTCCAAGACTTCAGCAAATACTTTAGACATTGCTAAACAACTATAACAGTGAGACATCCCAAATGCTAAAATGGTAGGCTTACCGTTACCGATATTATGTTTTATATATCTATATTCGTTCACAGGTAATGGCTTCTTTTCTGACATTTTTACTCCAAGCGTGTGATTGGGGTGATTATACAAATCCTATCTTAAAAACTTTTGCTATAATCAAACTCATATTATTCAAGGAAATAAAACCATGTTATTGGGTGTAAACATAGACCATATCGCCGTACTGAGAGAAGCAAGAAAAGTAGCAGACCCTGATCCGCTTGATGCGCTGAGCATCTGTAAACGTGCTGGAGCAGACCAGATCACGATCCACCTTCGTGAAGACCGACGTCATATGCAGGATATGGATGCGAAAAACATTATAGAGCTTTCTTCTTTACCGGTAAACCTAGAGTGTGCCATCTCATCTGAAATGATAGATATCGCTTGTGCTCTCAAACCGCATCGTGTCACACTTGTGCCTGAAAAGCGTGAAGAGGTCACCACAGAAGGTGGTCTTGCAGTGACAGGCGAACAACCCAAACTCAAAGAGGCTATCCAAAGACTGCATGAAGAAGAGATAGAGGTCTCACTCTTCATAGACCCTACCCTGGATGCGATCAATGCATCACTTGAACTGGGTGTAGCGTGGATAGAGTTTCATACGGGGAAATATGCAAACATCTATGCGATGCTCTATACAAACCTCTCCAAAACACACCACAGCATTCCTGAACTTGAACTCCCGAGAAAAGTACTCAAAAAAATGCTCAAAGATGAACTCTGTAACCTACGTCTGCTCTCCTGTGATGCGATGGAGCTTGGATTACGTGTGGCAGCAGGACATGGCCTTAATATGCAGAATGTCAAAGAGATCGCCGATATAGAAACCATAGAAGAGCTGAACATTGGACAGAGTATCATTGCCCGTTCTGTCTATACCGGACTTGAACAAGCGATCATAGATATGAAATCTATGTTGATAAGATAACAATGTCAAGAAAAAAAGTAGCCATATCTGTCGGTGATCTCAATGGTATAGGTATACAGCTGGCTCTTGAGAATCATAGCCTCATTTCGCAAGAAGTAGAAACTGTGTATTGCATAGACAGAAATATGCTCGAACAGGCAGCCAAAAAGTTGAACCTACCCATACCTGATGATTTTCAAACGATGGAAGATATTGCAGCATACTTTGAGATAGAGGCAGGAGCAGTCAGTAAAGAGAGCGGTGCCTATGCCTACGCTTCATTCGTCAAAGCCGTTGAACTTGCACGTAACAAAGAGGTCGATGCCATCACTACCCTGCCCATTCACAAAAAAGCATGGGAACTGGCAGGTGTAGCCTATAAAGGCCATACCGATGCCTTGAGAGATCTTTTCGATACAGAGGCCATCATGATGTTGGGGTCGCCCAAGATGTTTGTCGCTCTTTTCACTGAACATATACCACTGAAAGAGGTGGCAGGGAGTATCAATGAAAAAGCATTGACAAGATTTTTCATAGACTTTTACCGGACAGCCAAACCACACACACAAGTAGGTGTTCTAGGGTTGAATCCTCATGCCGGGGATGATGGGGTACTGGGAAGTGAAGAGCGTATCATAGAAAAGGCTATAGAGAACGCCCATAGAGAATTAGGCACCAATATATTCAGTGCTCCGCTTGTACCGGATGTTGCATTTATACCAAGCGTACGTGAGAAGTATACACACTACATTGCCATGTACCATGACCAGGGCTTAGCCCCTCTCAAAGCGTTATATTTTGATGAAGGGATCAACATCTCGCTCAACCTGCCGATCCTAAGAACCTCTGTAGATCACGGGACCGCTTTTGATATAGCCTATAAAGGGTTGAGATTGAATGCCCTAAGCTATATGAATGCGATCAAATATATTAAGGAAAAAGATGAAAAATAGGCTTATCATAACGATCAGTGATGTCCATGGATCAAAACAGTATAGTGTTCATGAGATCATCAAAAAGGTTCTAATTGGAGCTATTCTTCTTCTGATCATTATTGCGTTTTCCACATATCTTTATATCCATTTTCTTAACAACAGGGTCTCTCAACTCAATAAGCAAAAACTCGTATTTCAAAGTGAAATTGTAAAGCTTGAAGAGACAAGTGAAACCTATAAACACAAAAATGATATTCTCGAAAAACAGAATGTACGACTGACACACTTGATCCAGGAAAATAGCGATAAACTTGTCTCAGTCAATGAAAAACTGGAAGAGGTCGAAGAGATGATCGGGTATGGACCGGATCTGAATGTCAGTGTTCAAGACAGAGTGGAGAATGCACGTGAAAAAGTGGTTCAGGCGATCAAAGAAGAGGTTGAACAAGAACATATATCATCGATCCAGGAGTCTCTCATACTTAACAGTATTCCTAATGGAAAGCCTGTAAACTATACCCGTGTTTCAAGTAAATACGGATACCGTACCCATCCTGTCACAAAAAAACAATCCTTTCACCCTGCACTTGACCTGAAGGCCAAGAAAGGCACCCCAGTCTATGCACCTGCCAGCGGTGTGGTTATCTTAGCGAAACGTAAAGGTGCCTATGGGAACCTCTTACTCCTTGACCACTCTTTCGGGTTTAAAACTGCCTATGGACATCTTAGTAAATTTGCCGTCAAGAGCGGTGATTTTGTCAGTAAAGGAGATCTTCTTGCCTATGTTGGGAGTACGGGTCGAAGTACCGGTCCGCATCTACACTATGAAGTCCGATATCTGGATAAATGGCTCGATCCAAAAAGTTTTATACAATGGAATTTAGAGAATATTAACGATATAGGCGATAAAATAACCCAAGTTGACTGGAAGAGTATCCACAAGCAGACCCAAGATATCATAACACTTTCGACACAACAATAAAGGAATAGTATGGCATTGCTCAAAAGCAAAAAGAACCCAAAAACACATGACAAGATCACTTCAGCGACCATTATCACCTCCTGTATGGAAGTCACAGGAAATTTACATGGCAGCGATACAGTACATATAGATGGCAAAGTAGTGGGAGACATCATCGTGAGCAACACGCTTGTGATCGGAACATCTGGTATTGTACAAGGAGAAGTGAAAGCAAAAAATGCGATCATTAACGGTAAACTTGAAGGCAGTATTATCTGTGAAACACTTGAAGTCATGGAAACAGGTGAGATCTCCAAACAAATTCAAGCAGATACTATGATACTTGACGGTACTGTTATGGGTTATGTCATTGGGCTCAAATCGATAGAGATCCAGTCAAATGCTAAACTCACGGTTGAAAAACTTGAAAGCAAAAAAATCACTGTCAGTGGGACAGTGAAAGGGAATGTTGTCGCATCAGAACTGCTGGAGATCAAAAGTACAGGTTCAGTAGAGGGCGAAGTATCAGTCAAAACGATCAAAACAGCTGAAGGTAGTAGAATGGTCGGTACCATGTCTACTTTTGAAGAAAAAACAGAGGAAACTCAAGAAAAGGAACAAGAAGAAAAGGCAGAGATAGCCTAATCTTGTTTTACCCAAAGAGTCCTGCTGACTCTTCTACAACAATCTCACACTCATCATTCATTTTTTCACAAAGCTCTTCTTGACATCGCTGACACAAATAACGATAGTTCTGCATATCATAATGGATTGTATCACCCTCTTTAATATCGTCATAACACTCCGCACATACATTAGTTACCCGTAAAAGTATCTCTTCTGTTGCTTCTTGTGTTACAAAACATGGACTACTCATTATCACTCCCTAGTTCTTTCATCATTTTTTTCGCTTCTTCCAATGTATCATCCAATGCATATGCCTTCGTATACCCTACCAATGCCTCTTGTTTACGTCCAAGATCATATAATGTATTCGCATAGTTAAAGTGGTGCGGTGCATACTCAGGATCCAATGCAATAGC
>JBNLDB010000074.1:0-7722 GCA_050304115.1 Sulfurovum sp.
AGGCTATATCTCCTCTGAGCTGCTTCTCATCATACTCCAAGCCACAACCCACACCGCAATATCCGCATACTGATTTGATCATCTTTTATTACCTCATATCACTTTTTCTTCCCATAGTATAGCAATACTTTAATGTAAAGTTAAGTTTTAATTGATTAAAAATTAACCATTTTATTGATTAATTTATATATATTTCTATGATACTATTTACGTACAAAAACATTTTAATGAAAATTTAAGGAGTAAAAGATGTTGAAAAAAGCTTTAAAGCTAGGATTAGGTCTCTCGTTGGTCACGACTGCTCTGCTCGCAGATGTAGAAAAGAAAAAGTTGAAAATAGGGTTTATTGCACTGACTGACTGTGCACCTATCGTTATCGCAAAAGAAAAAGGATTCTTTGAAAAATATGGTCTGGATGTGCATGTAGCCAAAGAGGGTGGCGGATGGCCGGGGATCCAACAAAAGGTGATCAGCGGAGAGTATGACTTTTCACATGCACTTGCAGGTATGCCGATCGCTGCAACACTTGGGATCAATGGAGATGCGCACTTGCAAGCCCTGCTCTCTTTGGATTTTAACGGGAATGGTATCACCTATGGAAATAATATCATTAAAGAGATGGAAAAGTACGGTATGGATCAGACCAAAAGACCACTAGGGTCAGAGGCACTTAAAAAATATATCGATGCCAAACATCAAGCAGAAGGGGCAAACTATCAGCCACTGAACTTTGGAATGGTACACCCGGTTTCTACACACAACTATGAATTGAGATATTGGATGGCAAGTTCGGGGATCAAACCTGATGAAGATACAACGATCAAACCTTTTCCACCACCTACCATGCCTTCAAACCTGATCGCGGGAAATATCGAAGGATATTGTGTCGGAGAACCCTGGAACGAGCGTATCGTACTGAAGAAAAAAGGTTCGACTCTGGTAACAAACTATGATATCTGGAACAACAACCCTGAAAAAGTACTTCAAGCCAGAGCGGATTTTGTTGAGAAGTACCCTGAAACAACGAAAGCAGTGATGAAAGCGGTCATTGAAGCGCAAATGTGGCTGGATGAGAGCTGGGAACATAGAAAAGAAGCAGCGAAAATACTCAGTAAACCAAACTACGTAAAAGCACCGGTCAAAGTACTTGAGAAGTCTATGACCGGTACTTTCCAGTATCTCAAAGGACAAGATTCAGAACCGAACCCTATGTTCAACGTTTTTGCCAACTACTATGCTGCCTATCCTTTTTACAGCCATGGTATGTGGTTCATCACTCAAATGTATCGTTGGGGACAGCTCGATCAAGCGGTAAATATGAAAGAAGTGATCGAAAAAGTCTACAGACCTGATCTTTTTGCCGAAGCTGCAAAAGAAGTGAACTATTCACTGCCGCCTAGTCCATGGAAAGTTGACGGTGTGGATGAATACAATAAATTCATGGATGGAAAGGTTTATGATCCAAATAAAGCCGTGGAGTATATCTATAGCTTCGATGTGACCAATCCAAAAGTTACTAAAGAGGATCTTATGAAGGTCAATGACTGGACGGTTGTAACCAAACAGCCTGCCTACGTGTGTCCTTACGGTCCTGCAGGATGTGCTGATCCTAAGTATGTGAAATAGATACATCAAAAATTTACAAAGAATACAAAGCTGAATGCTTTGTATTTATACGTGCCTGAAGTGATAATACGTCCAGTTATTTCCTTGAGCAATAGAGACGCTTCAGGTACCTATAAATATAAAATATAACAAAGTGTCCGGGACGAACAGGACACACAAAAGGAAAAAAATGAAAAACGAACTTGCTAAAAAGATCATCTTGCCTATGATGGTATTTTTTGCCATCATCATGGTCTGGTCATTGATTGCAAACAACGTTGAGGAATTCCCTACCCCACTTGATACCTATGTCGCTGCTTTTGGTGGAGTGAATGCTGATGGGGATGAGATTGTCGGAGTACTTTCCGATCCGTTCTATATCGCAAATGAGGATGACAAAGGAATCCTCTGGCAGATATTGGCTTCCTTGCAGAGGGTATTTGCAGGGTTTTCGCTTGCTATCATCGTTGGTGTACCTTTGGGATTATTTATCGGTATGAGTAAAAATGCACAGTATGCCTTTGATCCGTTTATCCAGATATTTAAACCGGTTTCTCCGCTGGCATGGCTGCCACTTTTGCTTTTTATCTTCAAAGATATCAATATGACAGCGATCTCGACGATCTTTGTCACCTCTATATGGCCGATTATTATCAACACGGCTCTGGGTGTACGTAATGTAAGCGAGGACTATATGAATGTTGCAAAAGTATTACAGTTCAGTCCTATGAAAAAGATCACAAAGATCATTTTACCCGTAGCTGTACCCTTTATCTTTACGGGGATGAGACTCTCTTTGGGGATCGCATGGCTTGTCATTGTAGCTGCAGAGATGCTCACAGGGGGCATCGGTATCGGTTTCTGGATCTGGGATGAATATAACAATCTGAATTATCACAATATCATCATCGGTATTATCATCGTAGGTCTTGTTGGTTTTATACTGGATCTTGTGATGGGGACCATCGCAGATTTCTTTGACTATAGAAAAAAAGGAAGAGCATAATGGGTGAACAAAAGTTTTTACATTTAGAAAATATTGAAAAAAGATTTCCAATTCCGGGTAAAAAAGATTATATCGCTGTGACTGATGTAGACCTGGTGATCAATAAAGATGAGATCATCTCTATCATAGGACATAGCGGGTGTGGTAAATCTACGCTGCTCAATATGATCTCCGGTTTGGACGGACAAACAGAAGGTAATATCTTTTTACAGGGTAAAGAGGTTAAAGGTCCGGGGCCTGACCGTGCAGTGGTGTTTCAAAATCATTCATTGCTTCCTTGGCTGACTGTCTACAAGAACATAGAAATGGCGGTCAAACAGGTCATGCCTGAGCTCAATAAACAGGAGCTTCAACAGAGGGTTGAAAAGTTTATTACCATGGTCAATCTTGATCATGCCAAAGATAAACTTCCCGATGAGATCAGTGGCGGTATGAAACAGCGTGTAGGTATCGCCAGGGCACTGGCTATCAAACCTAAAGTTCTTTTAATGGATGAACCTTTCGGTGCATTGGATTCATTGACCCGTGCCAACCTGCAGGAGCATCTCATGAGGATACAACAGAATGTACAGAACACGGTCATCATCATTACCCATGATGTAGATGAAGCCGTACTGCTCAGTGACAGGGTCATTATGATGACAAACGGTCCTGAAGCCACGATCGGAGAGATACTCGATGTCAATCTTCCCCGTCCCAGAAACAGGGTAGAACTTCAGCATGATCCTGAATATATCAGATGTAGAGAGGCGATACTCAGCTTTCTTTATGAAAAATTTGCCAAAGAGGAGGAGTAATATACCAAACAGAACAATTATTGGAATCTTTAACAAGCTGGACAAGGAGTGATGATCATAATTATCATCAATTACAACACAATCAATTAAAAAAGGAATGAAAATGTCAAAACTATATATCAACACATGGAGTAAAGCATGTCTTATTTAGCCCCTACGGAATTTGTAAAGAAAATGGTTGACTCTGGTGAGTCTAAAGTCTATATGTCTACGAAAGATACACTGATCCGTGCTTACATGGCGGGAGCAATTTTGGCACTAGCGGCTGTCTTTGCAATTACTGTTGCGATGAAAACAGGTTCAGGTCTTGTCGGTGCAGCGTTCTTCCCGGTTGGGTTCATTATGCTCTATCTAATGAGCTTTGACCTCTTAACTGGTGTATTTGTATTGGTGCCGTTGGCATGGATCGATAAACGTCCCGGAGTGACTGTAGGTCAAATACTTAGAAACTGGGGTCTTGTAGGTCTTGGTAACCTTGGAGGTGCCCTAACCGTTGCGGTAATGAGTGCATTCATCTTTACGTATGGTTTTAATACAGATGGCGGTGCCATTGCACAGAAGGTTGCAGGTATCGGTGAAGCAAGAACGTTGGGGTATCAAGCACACGGTATTGCTGGTTGGTTTACGGTATTTATCCGTGGAATGCTTTGTAACTGGATGGTTGCAATGGGTGTTGTGGGTGCAATGATCTCTACAACAGTGAGTGGTAAAGCGATCGCTATGTGGATGCCGATCATGCTGTTCTTCTTCATGGGCTTTGAACACTCGATCGTTAACATGTTCCTTTTCCCATTCTCTTTGATCATGGGTGGTGACTTTACAGTACTTGATTACCTTCTTTGGAACGAGGTACCGGTTGCATTGGGTAACCTTACAGGCGGTCTTCTCTTTACAGGTCTGACACTCTATGCAACTCACGTAAAAACTGGACCAAAACGTAAATTGAACAATGCTTCATACAAATCAAAAGATGCTTCAGCTGCATAAGCTGAAGTCTATTAAATACTAGAAAAAAAGGATATATTAAATGAAAAAATCAGTATTACTCTCACTCGTAACATCAACACTTATCATGGCAGGCGGATCGGTCGGACCTGTTGAAACAGAAACAGAAACCAACATAGGGATCTTTAACAACGTAACATTCAACGGTGAACTTCGTCCGCGTTATGAATTTGCCGATGACAGCGTGAATGATGAAGCCAATGCATTTACCACACGTTTTGCACTCGGTGTAAAGACCGGACTTGCAGGTATTGAGGGGCTGAGTGCTTTTGGGCAGATCATGGCAGTGACGAATTTCGGATATGACAAATATGCTCCAGAGCAGGCTGGCTATGCATTAATCGCTGATCCGCAAAATTCACGTGTGACACAGGCGTATCTTGATTATAAAATAGGGGATACCTCCATAAGTGCTGGACGCCAAATGGTGAATCTGGATGACCAGAGATTCATCGGTGCCGTAGGATGGAGACAAATGCCTCAAACCTTTATGGGCTATACCTTAAAGAATAGTTCGATTGACAATCTGGATCTCATGGCAATGTATGTTACAGACCGTTATGGGGTTACGGATGCACTCACCACAGGGACAGAATCTGTATTTCTTCATGCTGACTACAAGGCAATGCCGGAGCTGAAACTCTCTGCGTATGGGTACCTCTTAGGTCACCAAGTATTTGGAAGTGATACTTATGGTTTAATGGCTTCAGGTAAAGTAGGGATGTTCAACTATATCGCAGAGGCTGCTACACAGCAAGATGCAAGCCTGGAATATAACAGTCTGGGGAAACCGGATGTAGATGCAATGTATTTTAGGGGTGATATCAGTACAAAATACAACGGGTTTATTCTTGGCGCTGCCTATGAATCATTGGGAGATGCAGACGGAAATACGCATGGATTCACCACACCGCTTGCAACACTGCACAAATGGCAAGGGTTTGCTGATGTATTTCTTGGATACTCTGCGGTAAGCAATACTTACGGGTTGGAAGATCTTTACGGAAAAGTAGGATATGTGAGTCCTAAATTTGGTAAACTACTTGCGATCTACCATAGCTTCAGTACGCAAGAGACAGACGGTATACTAAGTGATGATGCAGGTAGTGAACTGGATCTACTTTATACATATAACTTCTCTAATGGTCTGAACTTTCTGGCAAAAGCGGCTTTCTTCTCTGGGGAAACTGACTCTGTCATCGGTGCAGCACAAAATGATGTGACAAAGTATTGGGTACAGTTAGACTATAAATTTTAATATCTCTCAGACAAAGTCCGTCTAATAGTACGGACTTTGTGACACAAACACTCTCCCTTACACTTTTCTCAGTACAAGAAACGCTTTATCCGCTTCATCAAGATCATATAGCATCACACTGTCGCTCTGGACCAGCTCCAAACCACTTAGCCTCACTATCTCATCTACCGTATGATAGTATTGTCTGATGGTCTCTTGAGACTTTTTAAAATGTTTCCCCTCGTTTTCAAAAAGTGTAAATTCAGCACTGTACTCACCCTCTTCAAAGTCACTGTCCACCGTTAAGAATCTCTCTTCATCATCCACGATATAGGAACCCACGGCTACATTCTCAAAACCATACAGCGTGTTGATGTCACAAAGAAAAAATCCGCCATCATTCAAGTGTGCTTTGACACACCCAAGGAATCGTGCCAACGCTGCTTTATCAAGATAGTTCACCATATCAAACACTGCTGTCAGTACATCATAACTGCCATCCAGGTCACAGAGGTCCACACACTGGGCATCATAGCCTTGTTCGAGTGTTTGTGAGACCATCAGGGGACTGAGGTCTATCCCTTTAACTTCCGGTATCCCTAATGCCCCCTGTATTTGACGCAAAAAGTCTCCAGAGCCGCACCCTACATCCAAAAGGCTCTCAAAATCTATCGTGTTTAAAAAAAGGAGATAATGGGCATAGAGACTAGGAGCAGCCTCTTTGACACCAAGAAGGTCCTCTACTTTTGCATAGAGGTCAAGAGAGTCTGAAGTAGAATTAGCCACGGCTCTCTACAACAGCTTTGATCTTTTCATATAAAGAGAGAATCTCTTCTTTCTTTCCATAAAAACTGTTCTTATTTGAGATCAAATGGGCAGAAGAATCCATGATATCTTCAGCCACTTTCAACCCATTCTCTCTCATCGTTGAACCGGTTTCAACAATATCCACAATCGCATCAGCCAGACCGACAAGCGGTGCCAGTTCTATAGATCCGTAAAGTTTCACTACTTCGACACCTACGGCTTTTTGGGCAAAGTAATTCTTCGTAATGTTGACCATCTTTGTCGCCACTTTGATGTTAGGACGTGACCAGTCAAGCTCATCTTCATTCTTGATACCGATCGCCACTTTACATTTCCCTAACTGCATATCCAAAAGCTGGATAATATCCAGCTCTTTTTCAGTAATGACATCCAGTCCTACCACACCGATATCTGCTGCACCGTGTTCGACATACGTCGGTACATCCTGGTTACGTACATTTAAAAAACGGAACTCACCCATATCCAAGATGAGTTCTCTCCCTTCGAACTTAAATTCTCCACCGAAAATTTCAGCAAATATCTCAAGTGTCTGTTCTGCTATTCTTCCTTTTGGAAGTGCTACTGTTAACATATCTCTGATTCCTTCATCACTTTCCGCATCCCGTTAAATACCAACATTTCATCGTAAGTGGCTTCTTCAAAAAAACTTGATAATAATTTTCCGTCCCCGCCGGTAAAATAAAGTTTTTTACCCTCACTGTGCTTATCTATGAGTGCTTTTATAGACGCGATTATACCATAGCTTATCCCATCTTTAGTTGTAGCGGGCAATTGGTCTAAAGATATCGTTTCATTCAATGTCGTCTCTAAGACCGGAGAGATAGAAGCATATGCCTGTAACATCGCTTTTAACCCCGGAAATATAAAGCCACCCACATACTTACCCGCTTCCATGATATCGACGGTGATCGCAGAACCTGCATCCACAAACATACCATTTTCATGACTCAAACACAATGCTCTTCTGTCTACGCCCATCGTCTCATAGGCACCTTCCAGGGTTATCTGTGATGAGATATTTTTCCATGTGGCGATGTTTTCTATAGTCGAGTCCAAATGTTGTTTGACTGAAATATAACAGAGGTCCGCTTTGCTGTATTTAGCCGTAGCCTCTTCATAGGACAAGTGCTCTACTTCAGACCCGTTATAGATATGGAAATGGGTATTTCCTATGTCTGCAAGTAACATGGATGTTTCTCCTTTTCAATGTTTATCCTCCGTGGCTTCGCTTTGCTCACACACTC
>JBNLDB010000075.1:0-7682 GCA_050304115.1 Sulfurovum sp.
GCATTGAAATGTTCTACGATCGGATCTTTCTCCTCTACGAACTGTGAAGGCTGGTCATAAAGCAGAGTAGTCTGCACACGGGCCGGTGCCGCACCTTTCAGTCCCAGTTCATACAGGAATTTTGAGGGGAGTTTATTGTCACTGCTGCTGTAGAGTATCGTTACCTCTTTAGCCTGTTCCAGGAGGCGTTTATAATACTGCTTCTGCAAGGCCTCTCTATCACTTTTGGTCGGAAGGTTGGCAAAGGCCCGGACCGAGGAGTTTAGAAACTGGTCTTTGCTTGAAGCTGCGGGGACAATACCTTCATTAAAATCGACGATCACCACACCTTCAAAACTCACGCCTCTAGTCTCCAATACACCCATCACCGTGACCATTCCGCCCCTCACATCATCGATAGTGATCTTGGAAAGTGCTTTCAGCCAGAAAAAGAGCCACTCTTTTAAACGCATCTCCTCTTTTGCAAATATCTTTAGAAAATGCAAATACTTTTCATAGACACGTTCATTCATCCTCTCTTTTGGTTCACCCTCAAGCAGCGGGCACTCTAACAATCCCAAATCGTCTATCACACTAAAAAATGCTTCTATCTTGCAGTGTTTTGCGGAAGAGAGTTTCTCTACCGTTTCAAGATCAAATCCATAACGTTCCAACAATGCCCTGTGTTCACTCTCAAAACTCTGCCAATAGTGGTAGAGTGCTTCAAGTGATTTGTAAATGCGCCCGTTGCTGTAGTCATACCCCATCGCAAAGTTCAGGTTATTGTGGGTGTCAAAAAGTGTAAAGTGCTCTTTAAAACTTTCATCGGGCAAAATAAGCACGATCTTTTCCGGAGGTATGCCCGCACGTACCATCTTTTCTATCTCTACAAATGCCACAGCGATCTGTTCCTGTCGCTCTTCCACAGAGAAGACATTGGCATGGATCTTTGCCTCATTGGGCCGGGTCGAAAGTATTTTTCTGTTTGTCAGGTCAAAACTCACAATTGCATCATTTTCCAAGGTCAACCCCAGTGCTTCAAAACGCTCCTGCATCTTCATATTGAACGGGCTGGTCGTGTAATGTATGATGAGCTGTGTCCTCTTGGCGATGTTCTCTATGAGCTCCAGCTCAAAGTGGCTCAGGTACCCTTCCAAATGTATCTCTATACCTTCATAGGCTTGTAAAAACCCCTCATTAAGTCTATAGGCATGTGGGATCAATGCTTTATCTGTAAAACCCTGTGCATCAAGCAGTCTTCTGTAATTCTCAAAAAGCTGCTCCAGGATCCCAAGATGTGTCTCGAACTCTGCATAGGCGTCTGCCTGTGCTAATGTATCAAAGCTTATCTGTTCGGCAGCCAGCTCTTCAAAGAATTTGAACAAAGCATCACTCTTGGTGAAGAACCTTACCAGCTCAAGATTGAGATTCAACGATTCGAAAGCTTGAAACGAGGCTGCTTCACGTAAAAGAAGAATACGCTGAAGCGGATCTATCTGTACTTTGTCTTCGAGAAGGATAGCACGCTGTTCAAACTCATCCATACGCATGAGTGCCGGCAGAAAACCATCTTCTTCTTTGTGTGCCGCACTGACTGTTCTTAATGCTCTTGATGTGGGATAAATATGGAGTTGATTCATGCTGAGTAGTATAGCATAGTGTAGAAGATAAAAACAAAAAATCTGTCATATTGACAGATAAAGAGGAAGAGAGGTTGGATCCTTCTCTTCAGGGGTATCACCTTATGGTTTAAGGTAAGCGGATACTTCCGAGTAACCCATCGTATCGCCGACTTCTACTCTAAGCTGCAACGTGTATCTTCCCGCCTTGGTGATATTTACATCTGTGACCTGGTATTTCCCATTCACATAAGGGATATGTTCAAAAAGCTGGTCCTCACTCCTGCTATGAGGTCGTGTCAATAAAAATGCGACATTCGCATCCGGTACACTGGTCCCCTCTTTGGTCACCACCGCATAGGTAAATCTGTTCATCCCCTGTGAGAGTTTCACAGGATTTGGTTGAGGACGGTTGCTGTTCACATTGTCTGTCATGACCATCGTTTCGACATCCAATAGTTGAATAGTGTATGCTTTATCGAAAGCTATTTGTTTTTCCATGATCTGATTGATATTCATATCAGCCATCTGGTATTTGAGCATATACTGGTTGGACTCTTGTACCGGTATCGATGATGCTGACTTTACGGTCCAGTAACTTAACGTGATCCCAAGCACAAGAAATCCGAGTATCATATGCGGCCAGTATGTTTTTCCGCTATTTTTTGCCATGTTTTATCCTCATGTATAGTGGTCTAATTGCAAATATCCAGAGTACCAAGAGTGAACCGATGTAGATAAGTATACTTAATCCCCATACCATATACCGCGTTTCATTGGGTATCGTTTTGGTCAGTTCAACCCCTTTTGAGCGAGCAATACCTTCTGCCAACTCTGAAAAAGCCTGTAGCACACCAATGTTATGTTTATCTTCATCGGAATTACTGTCCTTCGAAGAAACAATGTTCACTGCGGCATCTCTTACATCATCATAATCATAGAGAGCACGAAGTGTGTCAGATGAAGGGATCAATCCTACCCTGCCCTTGGTTTCGATTTGATCCGTGATCCGTGCCTGTGGTGCAAATATAAATAAAACATAAGGCTTGCTCATCTGCGCTTCATACTTCTTGCTATACTCCACCAGGTTGAAACCTGCAGGAAAGTGTTCATTGGTTGCGATCACATATCCGTTGATACCTGTTTTTGAAAAGAGTTCATCCCCCATCTCATTGATGAGTTGTGCTGCTTCAATTTTTAGAATGTCATCTTTGAGTATATGACTAGCGTTGAGAAGAAGTGGAAGTACCAAAGCAAGCAAGGTTGCCCTTACTTTTGCTTTGAACATATGTTTATCCTACGTATAAAAGGTTGCCACTCAATGACAAATATAATGCCGCTACTGCCGCAAAAGCCATACATGCAATAAGTACTTTATCCATATATTTAATCATTATTTATCCTTTTTCTCTGCATCTATAAATGAATACTGCTTATTCTCTACATCGATCATTTTTACATTCTGGATATCTCTGATCTTCGTTGGATCATAAGGCTTTACCGCTGCATGTCTTTGTACAACGACTACCATGAGCATCAATGTAATCAGAATTGCAAGCAAACCTACGATCGAGATCAAGACCCCGAATATTCCATGTAGTCCAAAGAGACTTCGTTTTGTATTTTCTGCCATATGAAACTCCTTACTTTGACAATGACTGAATATATACAGTCAAAGCTTTCTCTTGTACTGGTGTAATAAGGCTCTTAAATGATGGCATTTTACCGATCATACCCTTCTTACCGTTTTGCACAACATGATTCATCAATGTAGCATCATAAGATACAAGGTTCGGTGACATACCATTGTTACCTTTACCATCCATACCATGACATGAACCACATGCTGCAAATGCTGCAGGCTGCTCACCTTTCATACCGCCGGCAACATATGCTGCAATTGCTTCAGCATCTGCACCTTGTGCCATACCACCAGGCATTGCTCCCATAGGATAACCTAATTGGTTTTGACCATTATTGATCACATCCAATACTTGCTCTTTGCTCATTCTAGCCGTGAAATCTTGTGCTTTGCCAGAAAGACCATCTCCTGTTACACCGTGACATTGCTGACACTGTACCAAAAAGATAGACTCTCCCATCTCTTTAAGTGTCGCCTCGTCTGCATTTTTGTGTATCTCTTCAAACTTCGCGTTATAAGCTAAAACATCTTCATTGTACTCACCGATCTGGCTGTAGGCATTTACAGGATATCCTATAAGTCCGTACCACATTGACCAAAGGAAAACTGCCAAGAATGAGTAAGCCCAACCTGAAGGAAGTTCATTTTCATACTCACCTATACCATCCCAGTTATCCTCTGCTAGCTGACCAGATGCTGTGTCTGTTTTCATTTGATTGACATATTTAACCGCAACCGATGCTGTGATCGTTGCAACTGCTATTGCTCCCCCCATAGTGATCGCATTGACCGAGTCTGCAAAGATATCAATATCCAAACTCGTTACAACGGCAATCGTTGCTATAATCAATACTGCTGCAAATGCCAATGCTTTTATCATTAATGCATTCATTTATTCTCCTCCTTATATTCTCTTTCTGATGCGGGTTTATCTTCTACAGGTGTACTTGTGACTTCATCATCAAGTGCAATATTCCCGTATTTTTCATAATCACGCTCACCTTTTTTTTCACTTCTGTACAGGTGTATAATATACCCGTACAGCATCACTACCAAAAAAATGGTCATAAAGAAACTGGCATAGCCTTGAAGATCCCTAATGTCCATCTTGGTCTCACTATTTCAAACTGTTAAGGTAAGCAATCAGTGCTACGATCTCAGGTACTTCACCTCTCGCAACTGCTTCTTTAACATCTTTGTTTTTCATATCATCTGCAATCGCTTTTGCGTCTGCAAGAACCTTTGGTTTGTGTGCTTCCCATGCAGCTCTGGTTCCTATAAACTCAGGACCATAAGGTGTATGAAATGCATTTTTAACGGTTACTGCTTCTGCATAAGCCGTTTCAATATCAGCTAAGTTTGTAAACTGATGTTTATATGCCGGCATTATAGAACCTGGTACGATCTCAGCAGGATTCAACATGTGGTTTTCGTGCCAATCCGTTGTTCTGTAGTTACCTACACGGTGAAGATCTGGTCCAGTTCTTTTAGACCCCCAAAGGAATGGTCTATCATAGGCATACTCACCTGAAAGTGAATAATCACCATAACGGTCCGTCTCAGATTTAAATGGACGGATAAGCTGTGAGTGACATGACATACAGTTGTCTTTAATATAGACATTTTTACCGGCAAGTTCAAGCACAGTTCGAGGTTTAAGATCCATTACTGGTCTTGCAGCCTTCGCAAAGTTCGGTACGATCTCAATAAGCCCCGCAAATGCGATAACGATCGAGATCCCCGAAGCGAAAAAGAATGGATTTTTTTCTAACCAATGAAAAAACATAATACACTACCTCCCTTATGCCATAGGTGTTCTAAACTGTGGTTCTTCTGTAATCTCTTTAGCAGAAGTCATAGTTTTATACATATTGTAAGCGAACATAATGAAACCAGTAAGGTACATTACACCTGCTAGTGCTCTGATCGTGTAGTAAGGGTGAAGTACATTGACCGTATCAATAAAGCTGTACATCAAGTTACCGTACTCATCTACTGCTCTCCACATCATACCTTGTGTAATACCTGCGATCCACATAGAAGTAAAGTAAAGCACAACCGCTGTTGTCTGGAGCCAGAATTGTGTCTCCATAAGTTTTCTAGAGTAGATCTCTCTTTTGAACATACGCGGAGCCATATGGAACAGTGAAGCCATGATCATAAATGTTACCCAACCAAGTACACCATCATGTACGTGTCCAGGGATCCAGTCAGTAAAGTGTGCAATCGCATTGACTGATTTGATCGCTTGGATAGGACCTTCGATCGTTGATAACATGTAGAATGTAGATGCAAGCACCATGAATTTGATCAATGGATTATCTGTTAACTGGTTCCACTCACCTTTCATCGTAAGGAGCATATTGATCGCAGAACCCCATGATGGCAAGATCAGTACTACAGAGAACGCAGAACCCATTGTTTGCATCCAATCTGGAACTGTTGACCATAAAAGGTGGTGAGAACCCGCCCAAAGGTAAACGAACATCAATCCCCAGAATGAGAGCAATGAAAGCTTATACGAGTAGATCGCCTGTCCAGACTCTTTTGGAAGGAAGTAATAGATCATACCAACGATAGGCACAGTAAATCCGAATGCAACCGCATTGTGTCCATACCACCATTGTACCAGTGCGTCATTCGTACCCGAATACATAGATACCGAGTGTGTGATAGCACCAAGCCCTTCTGTTGCGAAATAAGTAGGGATCGACATGTTATTGAAAAGATACAACATTGCAATACCAAGGAAGCATGCAAGATAGTACCAGATAGAGATATAAAGTGCTTTCTCTCTTCTGATCCCTATAAGACCCATGATACCAAAGCCCCAAAGTACCCAAATGACAACAACAACAAGATCAGCCCACCACTCATACTGAGCATACTCTTTACCAGTAGAAATACCCATTAGTAAAGAGATTGTCGCTAAAAGCGCGCCTACAAAGTAAAGCCAAAACTGAATGTTTCCAACTACCATTAGGAACTTCGATTCTGCCATAGATACTTTCAGTACTCTTTGCCCTATATAAAACCAAGTAGCAAAGATTGCTGAAACCGTAAATCCAAATACCACGGTATTTGTGTGAAGTGGTCTGAGTCTTGAGAATGTCCCATACTCTCCCAAAAGATAATTTAATTCAGGAAATGCCATTTGTGCGGCAATAATCGTACCGATCAACATTCCTAAAAATCCAAACAAAATAGTTAAAAAGGTAAACTTTTTTGCTAATGAATAATCATATTCCAATGCTGCATTTGATTGCATACATACCCCCTTGAATAAATTCTATGTTATAAAATTACAACACTCAATAATAATTATAATCTTATTTGATTATATCTGTACTTAAAAAATTATTGAATGTAGATATATGTAGGAAAAGGTTACATTTGACGTTATTTCGGAGTGAATTAAGGCATCAAAAGAGAAATTAACTCTTGTTTAATCAATCAATTTTATTGATTTTTTTAGGAGTGTATTACTCCTAAATATACTTTTGTGAAAGAGGAGAGGAGATTTATTTGAACCAGTTTTTTATCGTAGCCCAGATGCCGGTTTCTATACCTTTATCTTCATTATCCAACTCAACAAATCGGTCACATCCGGCCTTTAATCCGGCATCACAACCTTTTTTGTAAAATGCTTTTTCTTTGGTTCTGCTTTTTTCGACACCGAAACCACCACGGTAGATGATAGCCACATTAAAGCAGGCATTACCGCTTTTTAGTTCACATGCCTTTTCATAAAACTCTCTTGATCTGACATCATCAGGTCTTACGTCATGACCGTCACGATAGATCGTTCCCATCGCTTCACATGCAGACTTTATGCCTCTGTCACATGATTTCTCAAGATAAGGTATCGCCGCACCGTAGTTTGTATCCTTATAGTAGTTATCGCCTATAACATCACATGCTCTACCTTCGCCAAGCGCACAGGCTTTACGCATGTAACTCAACCCCTCTTCTTTGATATCCTGTACCTTTGCATTCTCTCCAGTGACCATAGGGAGCCCGTGTTCATAACATGCGGTTGCATTATTATCACTGCACAAAACCTTTAATGTCATACCTTCTGATGCAGAGAGTGTAGAGAAGATACATAGGCTGTATACTAGAATAGGCTTTAACATACTACTTACCTGCTCTCTTCTCTTTGTCTTTCTTCATCGCCTCAACTAGGTGAGTGTTTTCAGATTCCATCTGTTGGAAAGCTTCACTCATTTTATCCTTTAGTGCATCCTCTGCCAACCCCTCACTGAGTGCAGCCTCATAGTATTTTTTAAAATCAGCATAAGGGGTTGCACCTGAAGAGAGTACCATTTTAAAATCAATACCAGGGAAATAATGATCCCATGCTTTGGTAGCCGTTTTTAATACCTTTTTATTATTAAAATAAGAGACTGCCACAACGATCTGCATAGCAAATACAAGAAGTA
>JBNLDB010000076.1:0-7438 GCA_050304115.1 Sulfurovum sp.
TGGATCTGGTCTTTACCTACAGGAACTTTTTGGGTATCCAAGATAAGGATATCCGCTGCCATCAATACAGGATAGGAGAAGAGTGCATGACTTGCTGGGATACCTTTGGCCACTTTGTCTTTGTAGGAGTGCGCACGCTCCAATAATCCCATAGGTGTGAACTTAGAGAGTATCCAGTAAAGTTCAAGTACTTCAGGCATGTCACTCTGTACCCAAAATGTTGTTTTCTCCGGATCAATGCCAATGGAAAGATAATCCACAGCAGCATCGATTGTGTGTTGTTTTAGTGTGGCTGCATCTTTTGAACTGGTGAGTGAGTGGTAGTTGGCGATAAAAGTAAAAAGCTCATGCTCTTCTTGAAGCTCAACCATAGGCTTCATGGCTCCAAAATAGTTCCCTAAATGAAGTTTTCCTGAAGCTTGTATTCCTGTAAGTACACGCATATATCATCCTAAAATAATTTTAGGAGATTATAGCGAAGTGTTAGTAAAAAAACCTACTCATCGTCATCGAAACGTTCCCCGCGTCTACGTGCAACAATGTCCAAAGGCACCCCTTCAAAGTCAAACTTGCTTCGCAGGAAATTCGCCAGATAACGTTTGTAGGAGAAGTGTATGAATTCAGGCCTGTTGCTGATCAGAGCGATCTTAGGCGGTTTTGTCTCATACTGTGTCGCAAACTTGATATTCACTACCGCACCGTTATGTGTCGGTACATGGTGTCTTCTGATGGCTTCACGTATGGTGTCGTTAAGTTCAGAGGTCGGGATACGTCGGGTATAGCGTTGATAGATCTCTGTGACTTTGTCAAGTATTTTGTTGACACGCAGTCCTGTTTTTGCAGAAATGGTGATCAGCGGTGCATAGTGCAGGAACTTCAGTTCATCACGTATCTCTTCAACCACTTCTTCATAGGTCTTCTCTTCATGGATATCCCATTTGTTCACCACGATCAGGCAAGCCAGTCTGTATTTCTCTATAAGCCCGGCAACCCTTTCATCAAGTTCTGTCACACCTACGGTAGCATCGAGCACAAGTAGCACTAGGTTTGCTTTTTCGAGCATCTCTTCCGTACGCGTAAGTGCATACTTTTCGATACCGACGATCTTACTTCTTCGTCTTATACCTGCTGTGTCAACGAAAGTGATCTTATAATCATTATACTCTATGGTTTCATCGATGGGGTCAATAGTCGTACCAGCCACATCAGATACCACGGAACGCTCTTGACCCAACAGGGCATTAAGGAGTGAACTTTTACCTGTATTGACACGACCGATGATAGCCACTTTGATCTCGTTGTCTGTCTCTTCTTCTTGGGCAGTGTTGATATCGCGGACGATCTCATCAAAAGGATCGACATCGATGTCTTCTTCAAGTTCCAGTCCTTCAGGCTCCTCTTCACGAGGAGGGATCAACGCTTCAAGCCATGCATAAAAGTCATTAAAGTAACGGTTATGGCTGACGGACATAGGAAACGTTGCATCTGCACCAAATTCCAAAAATTCCCAGTAACGTTCTTCTTCTTTGTCATTGTCGATCTTATTGACAACAAGTGCCAGTGGCTTACCCATTGCCTGAAGTTTGTAAAAGAGTTCTCTGTCCTCTTCAGACGGGAGTGTTTTGCCATCGACCATATAGATGATAATATCTGCCATTTCAGCCGCTTTGAGTGAAAATTCGGCTACTTTGGAGAAAAGTTCAGTAGAGTAGTCTATCCCCCCTGTATCGATCACTTCAAAGTCACGGTTTTCCGAGATCGTTACGATACGTTTTTTGATATCTCTTGTGGTTCCAGAGACATCAGCGGTGATGGCATCTCTTTGTCTTGCCAAACGGTTGAAGAGTGAACTCTTTCCTACGTTTGGTCGTCCTAGTATCGCTACTTTTTTAAGTTCTTGCATAAATAGTATTCTTTCTTAATAATTACTGGAATTATAACACATTTTTATCCGGCATCTGTTCCACATAAATAGAGCGTGAAGGAAAGGCAAAACTTGACCCGTTCTCTTCAACGATCTTCATGATCTTCAGATGGATGTCTTCACGTATATTTAAGTAGCGTTCCCAGTTGGGAGTATCGGTAAAAGTATAAATGAAAATGTTCAGGGATGAATCTCCGAATGATTCGAAATTGACAAGCAAAGTCTCTTTTTGGGAGATCTTCTCATGTCCATGCAGCATGGCTCTGATCTCTTTGACGATGGCATTGACCTGATCCCTGCTGGTACCGTAGGTAAGTCCTATGTGCATTTTGATCCTACGGACTCCTCTGCGGGAAAAATTCTCTATAGGAGAGTTCGAGACGATCTGGTTAGGCACCGTGATGAGTGATTTCTCAAAGGAGCGTATTTTCGTCGTACGCATACCGATGTCTTCCACGGTACCTTCTACACCTCCTACTTTGATCCACTCACCGATGCGAATTGATTTATCTGCAAGCAGGGCAAAGGAGCCAAACATGTTTGATGCGGTATCTTTTGCTGCAAGGGCGAAGGCAAGACCTCCCAGTCCCAAAGAAGCAACAAGCGCGGTGACGTTGATCCCCCATACTTGCAGCATTGCACCCAAACCTACAGCTCCAACAAGTATTTTGGCTATTTTAAGTATGAAATTCCCCATCTCTTTGGCAAGATCAGGATTAAACTTCTCTGTTGCATGGTGAAATACGCTGCGAAAAGACTCCATCACAGAAAGAATAGCCCAAAATATCGTGTAGACAATCAGGGTATTGAGAATGTTTTTGATCAATGGTGTCTCTTTAAAGATCAGTAGAAAAAAGAGATGTGCCCCTATCAGGATAAAAGTAAAACGAATAGGCCCTTTCAGTGCAGATATGACCTTGTCATCATAATAAGTGTCTGTTACTTTGGAAATTTTTTGCAGGGTACCTATAATGATCAGTGTAAAGAGCTTTCGGAAAAGCAAAAAGAGTAAAAAGACCGAAATGGCAGCAAAAAGGTTTGCCAAAGGGATATCCAACACGGTATAGGTCGAAAAAGGAAACTTTTCATACACAGGTACCAGCAGTGTCTGTACGGTTCCATCAAGATTCATAGAGAGACCGTCTATGACATTGAGGGGGTGTGTGGCATTGAGTTCAGTCGTATTTACTTCATTTGTCGGCATCGTTTGCTATCCTCCACTTTTTATACACACAATTATAATAGAATTTGGTATAAACTGAGATAGAAAAGGATCGATGTGCTAAGAAGAATTTTTATATTGAGCGGTCTGTTTGTACTTTTAGGAGGTTTTGCTTCGGCTCGAATGACACACTTGGACTATAAAGCAACCTTTGGGATATTCGGTACGGTAGGAACCATCAAGAACAGACTTATTCAAAATACCGAAACCTATGAGATCGATACAAAAGTGACACTGGCGGGATTGGCTAAAGTGCTTATGGGCGGGCAGACTGAACATTATGTTTCTAAGGGACATATCAAAGAAGGACTCATGGTCAGTGATTTTTATCAGATGACAAGCCAGAAGAGAGATAAAAAAGTCATTAAAGAGTATCGTATAGACCACCTCAAGAAGAGTGTCACAAAAAGGGTTCGAAAATGGCGGAAAGAGAAATTGGTGGAAGACCATACTGAAAGACTCAAATTTTATGCCGAAGATGATCTCTTGACACTCTATTTTAATTTGGGCAATGCTGTAAAGCAGAAGCCAAAAGGAAATACATATCTGTTTAAATCGGTAGGACTTGAAAAACAAAACGGTGAAGTCCAGATCACTGTACCTGACGATATGCAAACGGCAGAGTATAAAAAAGACCTGGGGAAGGATGGAGAGATCTATGCCAAGGCGCTTATCCATCAAAAAAATTTCAGAAAGAAAAAAGGTGATATCCTACTCTCTGTTGCACAAGACGGGTTTATCCAAAGATCCGTGATCAAAGATATACTTTTTTATGGAGATGCAAAGCTCGAAAGGATCAAATAGCTTTGGCATGCAGTACAAAGTCTATCACTTTTTTATCTGACATTTCACAGGGCTTCAGCATCCCGTCTTTCATGGTGGGGTAGTAGTTCCCACTGATAATGTCATTACCGCCTAACTCTTCTGCATATACCTTGAGGAGTCTGCCGTCCAACAATGTCTCTTTTCTCAGTAAATATCGTTTGCCAAGGTAACGTACATCATTCGCACCATTGGAGAGGGCTAAGAGGTTTGTATAAAATTCTGTATCATTCATAAAGGTATTATGCTACACTTTCACAAAATTAGCAAATATGGTTTTGCCTAGGTAAAAAAGTTTTTTAGAAAAAATGAGGATACTCTTTTGACAAAAATGATTAAAAATATGGACAGAGGTATCCTTTTGATGCTTTTAGCCTCTTTGAGCTTTGCTGTGATGGGAGGATTTGCAAAAGTCGTAAGTCAAGCACTGCCTCCCGTGGAAGTGACCTTTTTTAGGAATATCTTTGGGGTCATTCTTGTAGGTATTGCCATTTACAAGGTGCCTTTAAAGCAAACAGGGGGGAAGCCTTTCTTGCTTATTTTCCGGGGTTCTATGGGATTTGCGGCGCTTTTGGCATATTTTTATATCATGGCCTATATCCCCTTGGGTGAAGCAGTGACCTATAACAAAACCTCACCGATCTTTGTGGCGATATTTGCCTATCTCTTTTTAAACGAGAAATTGCACAAGAGTGCTTTACTGGCCATAGTTCTAGGATTTATAGGGATCGTTCTGGTGGCACAGCCTGAGGGTGGCACCTTTGATAAGTATGATATACTGGGTATTTTTTCAGGTATGGGTGCAGCACTGGCGTATACCTCGATACGGGAACTTCGTAAGTACTATGATACACGTGCCATCGTGATGTCATTTATGGGGGTAGGAACGGTTGCACCGCTGTTTTTGATGCTTATCACACCCTATGTGAACGTTTCAGAGGAGTTTGACTGGATGTTTGCAGCATTCGTGATGCCCGAAGGTATAGCGTGGGGCTATGTGATCGCAGTAGGTATCTTCGCAACGATCTCACAGCTTTTGATGACCAAAGCGTATGAACTGACAAAGGCCGGTATCGTTGGTACCATTAGTTACAGTAATATTGTCTTCGCGGTGGTGATCGGTATCATGTTGGGAGACCCCATTCCTGATGTTTGGACAGTTTTGGGTATAATCTTGGTAATATTATCAGGGCTGCTTGTAGCTCTGCCAAAAGGACTAAAATGATTTTGATCGCTGGACCTTGTGTTCTGGAGAGTCGTGATACTGTGATGCGTATCGCAGAATCTTTGGGTCAGTACCATGATGACTGTACCAAAGATTTTTATTTTAAAGCAAGTTTTGACAAAGCCAACCGTACCAGTCTGGACTCTTTCAGGGGGCCGGGATTGGATGAAGGGCTTAAAATGCTTCAAGAGGTCAAAGAGCAGTTTGGCTATAAGATCTTAACCGATGTCCACGACTACACACAGCCAGCAGCTGCGGCTGAGGTAGCCGATGTACTTCAAATCCCTGCATTTTTATGTCGTCAGACAGACCTGCTGGTTGCAGCGGCAAAGACCTCTGCGGTAGTGAACATTAAAAAAGGACAGTTCCTTGCACCTGCCGCGATGGAACACTCTGTAGGGAAAGTGCTTAAAACCCGAGGGTTTGATGGTGAGGTCAGTTATGAAAATGCCAAGAAATACAATGTATGGCTTACGGAAAGAGGAACAACCTTTGGATATGGTAACCTTGTCGTGGATATGCGTGGTCTTAAAACGATGCGTGAGTTCGCGCCGGTGATCTTTGATGCAACACACTCTGTACAGATGCCAGCATCAGGTGGCGCAAGTTCAGGCGGAGACTCTTCTTTTGTACCGTATCTTTCACGTGCAGCAGCAGCGGTGGGTGTGGATGGTTTCTTTTTTGAGACACACTTTGACCCGAGTATTGCTTTAAGTGACGGACCGAATATGATAGAGTTAAGCAAACTTGATGCATTGATCCAACAGATCGATGCGATCAGAATGATCGTTGAATAAACAAAAAATTAAATATTAAAAGTAAAGGAATAACATGAAAATTGTAGAAGGCCAGTTATCAGTAGATAAGAGTAAAAAAGTAGCGATCATCAATGCAAGATTCAACCACTTTATTACAGACAGACTGGTAGAAGGGGCAAAGGATGCTTATGCAAGACATGGCGGAAATGCAGATGATCTGGATCTTATCTTGGTACCGGGTGCCTTTGAAATACCATTCGCATTGGACAAAGCATTGGCTTCTGGTAAATATGACGCGGTCTGTTGTCTGGGTGCAGTGATCCGTGGTGCAACACCTCACTTTGATTATGTATCTGCAGAAGCAACGAAAGGTGTGGCATCCGTAACGCTGAAACATGGTAAACCGGCAACATTCGGTGTACTTACGGTAGACAGTATCGAGCAAGCCATAGAGAGAGCGGGTACCAAAGCAGGAAACAAAGGTGCCGAAGCGATGGTAGGACTCATTGAGCTTATCAACCTTTACAGTGAGCTTGACTAATGGCTACCAGACATCAGGCACGTACCGCTGTCGTGGGGCTACTTTATGCTTATGACCTGGGAAATGAGAACATAGGTAAGTTCTCAGATGAAATTTTGGAAGAGGGTAAGATACGAAACAAGCAAAAAGAGTTTTCAGATGTCCTTTTCCAGGGAACCATAGAGAATCTTGAAATGTTAGATGCCAAGATCAAAGAGCATTTAAAAGATTGGGATTATGATGGCATAGGAAAAGTGGAAAAAGCGATCATGAGACTGGGAGCCTATGAGATCCTTGTGGCAAAAACAGATAAAGCGATCATTATCAATGAAGCAGTTGAGTTGGCTAAAGAACTTGCAGATGAGAAATCACCACAGTTTATCAATGGTGTTTTGGATGCTTTGGATAAAGAGAAATAAAAAATGATATGCGTGAATACGCAATGTAAGTGAGGCACTAAATGACGATTCGTACCAATTCTGCATATAAACGTATGAGCATTGATGAGGCAGTAGAACTTATTGAAAATGCTGATCTGAAAACTCTTGGAAAGATGGCACTGGCACGTAAAAAAGAGATGCATCCCAAAGGTGTCACTACCTTTGTGGTGGACAGAAATATCAACTACACGAACATTTGTTGGGTGGATTGTAAGTTTTGTGCTTTCTATACGCATGAGAAAAAAGAAGATGCGTACATTCTCACTTTTGATGAGATCGATCAAAAGATAGACGAACTCCTGGCGATAGGTGGAACACAGATACTTTTTCAAGGAGGTGTACACCCTAAACTGCAGATAGAGTGGTATGAAGACCTTGTTGAACATATCTCAAAGAAATATCCTCAAGTCACGATACACGGCTTTTCATCGATCGAGATAGATTACATTGCCAACCGTTCAAAGATCAGTATCTCCGAAGTTCTGAGAAGACTCAAAGCAAAGGGACTCAGTTCGATTCCTGGTGCC
>JBNLDB010000077.1:0-7364 GCA_050304115.1 Sulfurovum sp.
ACCTCTTCGGTAAAAGACAGGATCGCTTTCAACATGATCAATGCAGCGCTCAAATCAGGTGAGATCGATCAGAACACTACCATCATTGAACCTACAAGTGGGAACACAGGTATCGGACTTGCGGCCATTTGTGCATCCAAAGGGCTTAAACTCATTTTGACCATGCCTGAATCTATGAGTATAGAACGCCGTAAACTTCTTACGCACCTGGGTGCAGAACTTGTACTTACACCGGCTTCGGAAGGTATGGGCGGGGCCATTGCAAAAGCCTCTGCACTCGAAAATGAGTTGGACAATGCCAAAGTACTTCAACAATTCAACAATCCGAACAATCCGGATATTCACCGAAAAACCACTGCCTTTGAAATCCTGAATGACACGGCAGGTGATCTAGATATCTTTGTGGCTGCAGTAGGTACGGGCGGGACGCTGACCGGTACAGGAGAGATACTCAAAACGAAAATACCTTCACTTGAAGTCATCGCAGTTGAACCTTCTGATTCTCCAGTCCTGGAAGGGGGACAGCCCGGACCGCATAAGATCCAGGGGATCGGTGCAGGATTTGTACCGGAGATCCTCAATACAGAGATCTATGATGACATCCTTGCAGTGAGTAATGAAGCCGCTTTTGCCATGGCACAAAAGATCGCCAAAGAAGAGGGCTTGCTGATCGGTATCTCAGCGGGTGCAAACCTCCATGCAGCCTATACTATTGCCAGCAGACCTGAAAACAAAGGTAAAACCATCGTCACAATACTCTGTGATACGGCGGAACGTTACCTCTCTACAGAACTCTTTGACACTTAATGTCACAAGAACAGTCAAAAGCACCCCTTTTACTTGAGACGATCAGGATAGAAGAGGGAGAGATACATAACCTTGGCTACCATCAGAAACGATGTAATAAAAGCCGTCAAATACTCTTTGATTCACATGATGTACTCGACCTCTCTTCCTGTATAGATGCACCTAAATCAGGTCTATATCGTTGTCGTATCCTCTACGCAGAACAGTTGCACTCTATAGAGTATATCCCCTACACACCAAAAGAGATACATAGTCTGAAGATCGTCTCCTCAGAGATTGAATACAGTCTGAAATATGCCAACAGAGATGCGTTGAATGCCTTGCTGGCATCCAACAAAGACGTCGATGAGGTGATCATAGAAAAAGAGGGTTTTCTGACCGATACGACCATATCCAATATCGCTTTTTTTGATGGCGAACGATGGGTGACACCGCTAAACCCTCTGCTTGAAGGGACGATGAGAGCCAAATTGATCGATGAGGGGTTTCTCCACCCTAAGGAGATCAAAAAAGAAGATCTCCAAAACTACTCACAAGTAGCTTTAATGAATGCTATGATAGGATTTAAAATTCTAAATATCGAACCACACAAAATAGCATAAAGGGTGCATAATGACCATTAACAACCTTTTACAAACACCTGAATATCGTACACTGATGCAGTCACATATCTATGAAACCATTCAATACCTGTTTAGCAAAAATCAGGAATTTGCATTAGCATGTGAAGTAAAATATATTACATTTACACCCGAACTCCCTGCAGATATCAAAGGGTCCTTTGATGATACGGTTCTGTTTATATTAAGCGGTTTTACCTTTGATAGTGCACAGCTAAACGATACGTATTTCTCTTTTGAAGCAGGATTTGGGAGTGACAATTTCGGTTCAACGGTATCCCTGCCTCTGTTGGCTATCAGACAGCTCTTTGTAGGGGATAACCCTATTGTCATCAATTTTGCACATCCGGTGATAGAGAGTGAAAAGGAAAAAGAAGCAAGTGCCTCCAAAAAATCTTCGATGGAAGCACTTTTAAAGAATCCTGAGAATAAAAAGCTTCTCAAGAATAAGAAATAGATCTGATCTTAGCAGCGTCCTGCTAAGATATAGTTCACTACGTTATCTACATAGGCATTGTGTTTATTCTCTTTAGAATAGACAATAAAGAATTTACGTGTCATGGTATACCCTCTGAGTCTTGCTTCAAAAAGCTCTCCATTTGCCACCTCATCCATGATCGCATATTTCGATATGATCGATACTACCGGTTTATCCGGATTTTTATCACTTTTCTTGATCGTTTGCAGTACGGTTGCCGTATTATTTACTTCACTGAGTACGTTAAAGCTTTTACATGAAACACCTAACTCTTCAAACACTTCAGAGACAACACGTCTTGTATGTGATCCCTCATCGCGACAGATCCAGTCAAAGTCATAGAGCTCTTCTGTTTTGAGTGTTTTATTGATAGGCACATTGCTCACGACTACAAGTTCATCTTCCAACCACTCTCTGTAAATAAGATCATTATCCATAATTGGCGATTCGATCAAACCTACATCTAATTTTCTATCTTTAAGTTTTTCAATGATGTCATCACTTTGCTCAATATCTAAACTTACACTGTTGTTGATCGCTTCACCGATCGTGTTAAGACATTGACCAGGGATGATATATGCACCGATTGTATAAGAAGCACCCAGTCTGAAAGTGATCTCTTTGTTAATGATCTTCAGTACATCCTGCTCTGCAGAAAGTATCTCTTTTTCAAGTCTTGTGGCTATCTTGTAGAGCTCTTCTCCCTCATTGGTGAGTTTGATACCGTTCTTTTTACGTTCGATCACCTTACATCCAAGATATTTTTCAATAAATTTGATCTGTTGTGTCACAGCCGGTTGTGAAATCCCTAACTTTGCAGAAGCCTTAGAAAAACTTCTTTCACGCGCTACAGTTAAAAATGTTTCTAACTTTACAAAATCTTTTAACATTAAAGTATTTCCTTCATTCTAAATTAAATTTTTAAATAAATAAATTAATAAAGTTATTATATCTTATTATACTTAATAATACATAAGTTGTTCTTATTAGAATGATTTTTATTTTATATTAAAGTCAAATTTTCCCTTTATGGCACTTCTAATCAATTAAAAGGTATAATTAATACTATATAGGAGCACAATCATTTTCATGGAAACAATTTTAAATGCACTAAACCCATCACAGCGTGAGGCCGTTGAACATATCGACGGTCCAATGCTTATCCTTGCAGGGGCAGGCAGTGGAAAGACCAAGACATTGACGACCAGACTGGCTTACCTTGTAGGTGAAGTAGGTATCGATCCTGCAAACACTTTAACACTTACGTTTACCAATAAAGCTGCTGCAGAAATGCGTGAACGTGCCCTTAAATTGATGCCGGAAAAAGTCTCTTATCCTCCGCTGTTATGTACCTTCCACAAATTCGGTCTGCTCTTTTTAAAATTCCATATCGAAAAACTGGGTAGAAGCAATGCCTTCGTGATCATAGACAGTGACGATAAAAAACGTCTTTTGCGTGCCATAGCCAAAGAGCTAAAGGTAGATCTCAATATCTCGTTTATCGCTTCTGAGATCTCAAAATATAAAAATTCACTGCTTTCACCTGAAGTGGTACTGGAAAAGGCCGAGCTGCCTGACTACAGAAAGATAGCCAATATTTACGTCAAATATCAAGAGAACATCGAAGAGAACAATCTTGTGGACTTTGATGACCTCCTCATGCTCACCTATAAGATACTCAGTGAAAATGATGCACTCAGAAAAGAGACAAGCCAGAGATACCAGTACATCATGGTAGATGAATACCAGGATACCAATGAACTGCAGTTTCAACTGCTTGAACTGCTCTCTTCTGAACATAATAATCTCTGTGTCGTAGGAGATGATGATCAGAGTATTTACGGATGGAGAGGTGCGAACATCCGTAATATCCTAGAGTTTGCCAATAACTTCGAGACGTGCAAAACGGTCAAACTTGAAACCAATTACCGTTCCACTGAACCCATACTCAAAGCTGCCAATACACTCATCGAACACAATTCGACACGTTTGGGCAAAAAAGTCACTTCACATAAAGGGTCCGGACAAGAGGTCAAACTCCTTCACTCGCTTGACGAGTCTATGGAAGCCAAAGCCATCGCTCACGAAGTACAGAAACTCCTGGATGAAGGTGTAGATCCAAACGAAATAGCCGTACTCTACCGTATCAATGCACTTTCACGTTCACTCGAAGAGGGTTTCACGAAAGCAGGACTGGGTTTCAAACTCATCGGGGGTATGCGCTTTTATGAACGTGCAGAGATCAAAGACCTCATCTCATACTTAAGGGTGCTTTCAAACCCTCATGATGACTTCTCTCTCATACGTATTATCAACAAACCCAAAAGAGGTATCGGTAAAGCCTCCATTGAAAAGTTACAGAAGGCTGCTTTTGATGCCAAAATGTCACTGTTTGAATATATCAAAAAATCGGTACGGGGAGAACTCCCTGCGGTCGTCAGTAAAAAAATCACTACAGCGTTAGAGAAACTTGTCGAAGATATCACCCTTTTACAGGAAGCCTTGGAAAATGAGCTGGGTAACTTCATCACACTCTTTGAAGAGCGTATCAAGCTCAAAGACCATTATGCCGGTATGGTAGACGGTTTTGACCGTATCTTGAATATCGATGAGTTCTACGGATACTTCAGAGATGCTGTGATGAAAAACCCTGACCTTACACTCGATGAGTTCCTCAACGACATTTCACTGCAAAGTGACCAGGACCAGGTGGAAGAGGATACCATTACCATCATGAGTATCCATGCAGCCAAGGGACTGGAGTTTGAGCACCTTTTTGTGATAGGGCTGGAAGAAGAGTTCTTCCCTCTTCTGGGGGAAGGTTCCAACATGGAAGAGGAGCGTCGTCTGGGTTATGTAGCGATCACCAGAGCGAAGTCTGATCTTACGCTCTGTTATGTCGACAGCCGTTTTTACAAAGGCCGACGTAAAATGATAGACAAGAGCCGTTTCTTGGGTGAAGCAGGGCTCATTCAGGATACAAGCCTCAAGATCACCAAAAGTTCCGCTTTCAAAAAGGGTGATCTGGTGAAACATAAGATCTTCGGGATCGGGCGTGTACAGGCTGCGAACAAATCGGGGAAAGAGTACAAACTGCTTATTAACTTTGGTGGGAACAAGAAAGAGATACTGAGTTCGTTTGTACAAAGTATTTAAGTTTATACATTTGTAATTTTTATTAATTGCCTTATATTTGAACTGTGGTGGTGTTTCTCCCTTCATTTTTTAAAAAAACGAAGCAAAAATCGTCATTTCTCTCAAATCGCTTCGCTTGCAAGGGTGTTCGAAACAACAAGACACACTGTGTGTGATTAAAAAATGATTACTAAAGGAAATCAGCTGTGAATAGATTATTTGTCGTCAATAAACCTATTTTCCGTTCTTCGAATGGATATATGGGATATGTGAAACGCAAATACGGGACCAAGAAAGTGGGGTTTTCGGGTACGCTTGACCCTTTTGCGACAGGATGTCTCATTGTCGCTACCGGGCAATACACCAAACTCTTCCAATACCTCAATAAAACGCCTAAAAGCTATAAAGCTACCCTATGGCTAGGGGCGAACTCTCCAAGCCTTGATATAGAGCAGATAGACAGTATTAAAGAGGTATCCCCCTTCACACAACAGCAGATAGAAGAGGTGCTGCTCTCACTCCAAGGTGAACTGACCTATTATCCGCCAAAATTCTGTGCCAAGAAGATCAACGGTAAACGTGCCTATGAACTGGCGCGTGAAGGTGAAGACGTGGCACTGAAGACCATCACCTCCACGATCTACGACACCAAACTGATCAACTATAACCATCCCTTTGTACACTTTGAAGCCACAGTGAGTGAAGGGACCTACATACGCAGTCTGGGTGCCCTGATTGCAGATAAACTTGGAGTGGACGGTACACTCTCAAGCCTGCACCGTATCCATGAAGGGGCATTCTACTATGACAATGAAAAAGCCCTGGACCCCTTTACCCATTTGGCCATTCCTTCCAATACCTACAGGGGGGAAGAGTCATATCTTGAACTGGGTAAAAAACTCTCTGTGGAGTCTTTTAATACCAAAGAGGATGGCGTCTATCTCATCGAGACTTCCAACTTTTTTTCCATTATCGAGATCATGAGGGAAGAGGTCAAATACCGGTTTAACCGTATCCCAAAATTTGAAGCGTGCTGATCTTTGAGCTTTTATTACCAATCTTTTTTATAGTATAATGCCCATCCAATTTCTCTAAGAAAGGTTTCGTGATATGGGTGGTTTTGAAGGTGGTGACGAAGGTGGATACTGGGATAGCGATACGCTCCCCGCATCGGTGGATAAAGGAGATGAACCTAAATCCATAAGAAGACAATCAATGATAGAAGAAACCGATTCAGGGTACAGTATCAAAGCCCATGCCAAAGTCAATATCTTTTTAAAGGTCACCGGACATGAGAACGGCTATCATACCCTGCTCTCCCGCTTCATGTATGTAGAGGATCTCTATGATACCATTACCTTTGAGCCCTGCGAATGTGATACCTTTACCATAGAAGGGTGCGAGGGTATACCGCTTGAATCCAATACCATCTACAAAGCCTACAAAGCACTGAATGAATATACCGGTGACTTGGATATACTCAACTTCTTTTACAAGCATAAGGTTGTCGTTACCAAACGTATCCCTAGTCAGGCAGGCTTAGGCGGAGGGAGTTCTGATGCGGCGGCCTTCATGCGTTTGGTCAAAGAGGTCTGTAATCTTCTGATCAGTACGAAAGATCTAGCGAAGCTGGGGAGTACCATCGGGGCAGACCTCCCCTTTTTCATCTATAACTACACTTCGGCAAACGTCAGTGGTTTTGGAGAGATCGTTGAACCCTTTGAAGAGGAACCACTCTCTTTGGAACTCTATACACCCCAGATAGGCTGCGATACAGCATTGGTCTATAAAACCTTTAAAGAAAATCTTCTCGATGACATATCACTTGCTTCTTTCATAGGTTGGGATAAACTGGAGTCAAAAGCACTGCTCGAACGCATTGCAGACCCAACCCTGTTGAATGATCTTTACAAGGCGGCACTCATTGCCTATCCTGAGCTCAAAAACGAAGCGAAAGAGGGATGGTTCTTTTCGGGAAGTGGAAGTACATTTTTTCGTATGCGGTGAAATGCTACGAAACTTCTAGCGCTCTTTTTCCTTCTTCTTTCGCATCAGAAGATACAACGCTTCAACTTTATCTCTCGCCCAAGGTGTTTTTCTTAAGAATTTCAGACAAGAATTGATACTCGGGTCATACTTAAAACATCGTATGTTCACAAACTCTGCCAGAAGTTCCCAGCCATACTCCTCTTGCAGCTCTTCGACTATCTGTTTGAGTTTGATACCGTGCAAAGGATTGTTTTTATGTGCATCACTCATACTTCAGTTTATCCTTTACATTTCTTTCATCATCATTGAATCTTCACCTGTTTTCATACCAAAAT